>AASF01002038.1 GCA_000168735.1 Candidatus Endoriftia persephone str. Hot96_1+Hot96_2
AAACGAATCGCCTTGATCCAGGACACCACCTCCGTGATCCGCGACAGCGCAGGTCACATCACCCACTTTTAGGGCGTATATCTCCGGACATCTCTCCCCTCAAGCAGGCGGAGGAAAAGCTGCAGCGCTCCCACCACTACATTCAGAAACGTAGTGGACACCATCGCCGACCCCACTCCCTGGTGATCAACATCGACACCTATCGGCTGGAGATAGCCAACAGCGCCGCGCGCCAGACCTATTGCGGCGGCGCCAGCATCGATGCGGAGATGACCTGCCACCGTCTCTCCCACAAGCGCGAGGTCCCCTGGCAGTGGCGAGCATGACCCCTGCCCGATCGAGCTGATCCGTAAGACCAAAGCTCCGGCACGGGTCATCCACAAACATTTCGACAGTCACGGCAAGGTCATCTACGCCGAGGTCTCGGCCACACCGATCTTCGGACGACACAGGAGAACGGGTGGTACAGATCATCGAGTCCCATCGCGACATCACCCACCATGTGGAGATGGAGCAGCAGCTCACCCAGCTCGCCGCCACCGACCGCCTGACCCAGGTCTTCAACCGGATGAAGTTCGACGACGAACTGGTGGAACAGATCGAATGGGCCAAGCAGCAGCAGAGCGCGCTGGGGCTGATCATGTTCGACATCGACCACTTCAAACGCATCAATGACAACCACGGCCACGACGTCGTGCGACCGGGTGCTGCAGGAGGCTGTCGCGGTGGTGCAGAAGCGCATCCGCAAGAGCGACGTGCTGGCCCGCTGGGGCGGCGAGGAGTTCATGATCATCACCCCGCTGGCCGATCTCGCGGTGGTGGAGACGGTTGCCGAAGACCTGCGCAAGGCGATCGCGCAGCACCAATTCCCGCAAGTGGGCCGGATCACCGCCAGCTTCGGCGCCAGCATGCTGCACCCTGATGACGATGCGCGCGCCTTGATCAAACGGGTCGACCAGGCGCTCTACCGTTCCAAGCGGGAGGGGCGCAACCCGCACCACAGTGAGCCCATAACCGGCTGTCAAAGCGGCTCCCCCCAGCGCGGCATTAGACGCTGCTCCACTCCGAGCTGGTCGAGGATCCGCGCCACCATGAAGTCGACGATATCCTCCAGCGACTCTGGATCCTGATAGAAACCGGGACTGGCCGGCATGATCAGCGCCCCCATGCGCGACAGCTTGAGCATGTTCTCCAGGTGGATATCGGAAAGCGGGGTCTCACGCACCACCAGGATCAGCTTGCGCCGCTCCTTCAGCATCACATCCGCGGCTCGCTCCATCAGGTCGTTACTGGCGCCGCAGGCCACCGCGGAGAGCGCACCGGTGGTACAGGGACAGATCACCATCGCCTCAGGCGGATTGGAACCACTCGCCACTGGCGCCATCCACTGCTGACGGCCAAACACCTGCAGTTGCCCGGGCGCAGCCTGAAAACGTTCCGCTAGAATACGCGCCACCTCTGCCGACTGCGAAGGCAGCTGCAGCCCGGACTCCATATTCAACACGATCTGCCCGGCCTGGGAGATCATCAGATAGACTGGTCGCCCCGCCGCGATCAGGCACTCCAGCAAGCGTAGAGCGTAGGCGCTGCCCGAGGCGCCGGTGATACCGAGGGCGATGGGCTTAGAATCATGCATGGTGTGGTCCGGCAACTCTTTTGTCTCGTCTGATGCTATTAACCCGGCAATTTAATCTGGCTCATGTATAGGTCAGGCCGTGCCCGACATCATCCGTGATTTCAATTGGTTGCAAGTGGCGGATCAATAACAGCCCGTAGGTTCGGCTTGACCTCCATGGATGGAGGAAATGCAGAAGGATTGTTGGGAACAACCCCTGTCAGCCGAACAGTCCGACTAAAGTCGGACCTACCGGAACCTGCTGCGGCCTGTTGGAGCATTTTAGCCCCGCCCGAGGCGCTCCAGCAGCCGCCGGTGCAGCCCCTCAAAGCCACCGTTGCTCATGA
>AASF01002037.1 GCA_000168735.1 Candidatus Endoriftia persephone str. Hot96_1+Hot96_2
CACCAACAAGCCGCTGATCACCAAGCTGTCACCCAACCAGACCGATATCGCCGCCAACGCCAAGGGCTGCATCGAGGCCGGCAGCGATGCCTTCTCGGTGATCAACACTCTGATGGGGATGGCCATCGATATCGAGAGCCGCACGCCGATCATCGGCGAACAATCAGGGTGGCCTCTCCGGCCCAGCGATCAAGCCAGTGGCACTGCTCAAGGTGCATCAGGTGCACCAGGTCTGCCGTGACCACAACATCCCGATCATCGGCCAGGGGCGGGCATCAATTGCACGGAGTGACGCCATCGAGTTCCTGATCGCCGGAGCCAGCGCCATCGGCATCGGCACCGCGCTGTTCTACGATCCGCACATCTGCAAAAAGATCAACCAGGGGCATCGCCGACTATTTGCAGCGCCACGATCTGACTAGCGTTGACCGGCTGGTCGGGACCCTGGCAGTTGCATCAGGCCCGCGCGCCCAAGTGCGGATGTTGAGCCAGGACCGGCTAACACCAAGAGAATCACCACGCTATCGATCTTTTATGTAGAACGGCTACACTTTTTGCATGTTCAAAAATACCGGCAGACACCCCACTCCCGAGCAGCTTAAACGCTTCAATCCACTCTCGGAGCTTACCCCGCAACAGCATGAGCTATTGAGCAACTCACTCGCCATCTATACCGCTAGCGAGGGCAAGCGGCTGCTCAAAGCTTGGGGCATCGGAACCCTTCAGCCTCTATCTGCTCAAGGGCAGAGTGAATCGTGGACTCGGCAGATGACCGCCACACTAGCGTTGAAGCCGGTTCGACCCAGGCCAGCAGACCGATCGCCCACCTGACTCCCCGTCAGTACGACGTCACCGCAGCCGAAGATGTGGAGTATTTTATGCTCGACAATCAGCTGTTGAACGACCTGATCCTCGACCAGCTGCAGCAGGCGGAGCCCGAGATTCTCTTCCCCAGCGGGCAACACCATATTCCAGCGGAGACCGAAAACGATCTCTCGCAGACCCTGCTGCGCGATCTGGAAGCAGACCAGCTAGTGTTGCCCAGTCTACCCGATGTGGCGGCACGCATCGGCCGCGCCATGGCGTCGGAGTGGGTCGCAGCAGAGAAACTGGCGCGTATCATCGAGTCCGACCCTGCTATCACGGCCAAGCTGATCCGGGTTGCCAACAGCGCTCTCTACCGCGTGATGGCGCCAGTCGACTCCTGCCCTTGCAGCGGTAGTGCGACTCGGCAATAACACCACCTACCAACTGGTTCTGAGTTTCGCTCTGCGGGAGCTGTTCCAGGCCCGCTCGCCGCAAATCAAACAGCAGATGGAGGCGCTCTGGCAGCACAGCACCAAAGTCGCTGCAATCTGTTTTGTCCTGACGGATTTTATCAAGGGCTTTGACCAGGGAGCAGGCGCTACTGGCCGGACTGATCCATGACATCGGCGAGGTGGCAATCCTCAACTATGCCGAACGCTTCCCCAATGTTGCCAATGACGCCGCTCGGCTCAAGCAGGTGCGCAGCGAGATGCGCGGGCAGATCGGCAGCAGGATCCTGCAGCGCTGGGGGTTTATCGACGACATGGTGCAGGTCCCCACAGGGGCGGAAGCCTGGCTCAGAGATGGCGCTGAGGACGCCGATTACACCGACCTGGTGGTGGTCGCCCACGCTGCACAGCTACATCGGTACTGACTATTTTCTTACTCTTCCCAGCCTGGACCAGATCCCCGCCTTCTACAAACTCGGCCTTAGCGAGCTGACCCCGGAGTTGAGCATCCAGATCCTCGACGATGCCAAAGAGCGCCTCGCGGCGGCCGAGGCGCTGTTTGGCTAGGAGCCTAACAGCTCCGCCGCCAGCTGGGTCTCAAGGCGGCTGGCCAGCACAATCTTCAACACCATGGTAAGTGGCACACGAGAGAAACATACCCACCGGCCCCAGCACCCAGCCCCAGAAAACCAACGAGACAAACACCACCAGCGGCGACAGCCCCAACCCCTTGCCCATGAAACGGGGTTCAATGACATTACCCACCAGGTTATTGATCAGCAGATAGCCGAGCATCACCCACAGGGGCATCCATCGGGCCCAGCTGTACCAGTGCCAACAGCACCGCGGGCACCGCAGCGATGATCGAACCAATGTTTGGCACATAGTTGAAGAGAAAAGCAACTGTACCCCAGAGTATCGGGTAATCCACCCCCAGGAACATCAGCCAAAGCGACACCAAGGCACCGGTGAGCAGACTGGTGGTAGTCTTAATCATCATGTAACGCTTGATGTTATCGGTGATACGCGTCTATATGTTCAAGGGCCGACTCGGGCCGCTGCAGCACACTGCGGAGCTTCTCTCGAAAACCGGCGGCCTCCACCAAGATAAAGATCACTGTGATCAGGATGAACACAGCCTGGTGTCAACACTCCACCCAGCGCACTCAGCAGCTTGGCGGCCATTCCCATCGCCTTGCCGGGATCGAGATAAGTGCTGAAGGTAGCCGGATCCACCTGCACCCCCTGAGCTGTTAACCAGGCGCTAAAACCGCTGGTCTGCTGTGCCAGGCTCGCCTGGTATTTCGGCAGGTTGCTGGAGAAGTCGTTGACCGCACCGCCGACCAGCCAGGCCAGCAGCGCACCGATGCCGATGATCAATGCGATCACCAGCAGCATCGCCAACCAGCCCGGCAGACCTCGGCTGACGCAGCATGAATAGCGGTGTGCGCGGGCGATCACCCGCGACAAACAGAGCCAGCAGAAACTGTGCACCAGCATGCTCGTGTGTGCCTGCCTTCATCCCCAGCCACGAGCCCCAGCACGATCGAAAATGCGCTGACTAGTAAAGAAGCGTGAAGCAGACGAAAAACCCNGGCTGGAGATTGCATAGCCCTATTTGAACTCGGGGATCGGGCCTCTTGCAGATGCCAGGTTTTTGGGTCCTCAGCATCATTTATTTCCAGAGCTGCTGGTCCACCAGTTCGTGTACTACCTGCTCGGTCTCAAAGATATACTGGATCACCACTGTCAGCCCCCGCCCGGGTCTGCCCTCCGTCCCCAGGCATCGGATGTGCCCCCTGCACCGGTTTCATAGCTGGTTACACGCAAAATTCTTGCGCAGCGGTTTATTGGCTGTCTGCTGCTGCTCTGCCGCCAGGAAGCGCTGGGCCCCCACACCAGCGTTCCAACGGATCACCGGCTCATACTTCAGCAGGGTATCCTCTAGGTGCTTGGCCTGCTCACGCTCAGACAGCGTCTTGCAGCCGGACAGCAGCAAACCTGCCAGCGATAAAATGATAATGATCCGATACATGCCGCAACTCCCAAATGTTCCCTGCCGCATGTTAGTTCACCCACCCCGACACCACCAGGCCCCAGCGCTATCACCACCATGCAAGTCTGTCTAAACTACAATCGATGCTCTATCAGGAGTGCAGTCATGCCATCAGACTTTGAAACCATTGCCCGTGAGTTGATTGAGATCGGCCACCTCTTCCACCAGCGCGGTTGGGTACCCGCTACCAGCGGCAACTTCTCTGCCCGCCTCGACGACGGCAGCCTTGCGATCACTGCCTCCGGCCGCCACAAGGGCCGACTCGATCTAGAGGATATCCTGCACACCGACGCCGATGGCAACACCGACGAGCTGCAGCGCCCCTCCGACGAGAGCCTACTGCATATTCTGCTCTACCACCGCCTGCCGGAGATAAACGCGGTGCTGCACCCTCACACGGTCAACGCGACACTGTTGT
>AASF01002036.1 GCA_000168735.1 Candidatus Endoriftia persephone str. Hot96_1+Hot96_2
TTGATCCAGACTGGAGGAGCAGAAGCTCATCGCCTTTCATGGTGATGTTTATCGAAGCTATTGTGCAAAGGTGCCTTCGCTGCTGCCTCTGCCATGGAAGTATCTGCAAAAAGACGAGGCCGCACTCCTGGCAAAAAAAGCCCAGAAATAGAGCGGTGGCACCCGGGCGTACCCTGGGTGCCGTCAAGCTCAGTAGTCAGGGCTCCAGAAGTTGTTTATGGCGCCATACGGCCCCGGTCCAAAACCCTGCGGATTGCCACGCCCCATGCCGGGCCCATGCATCATAGGCCCCCAACCACCCCGGCCACCTCGCATGTGGCGGCGTTTCATGGCACGGCAGGCCGCCTGGCTGTTCCGGGGTCATCCCGTCAATGACTTCCTGATGCTTTTTCCACTCCGCCTCTGCGGCAGCCCGCGCCTCTTCTCTTGCCCTTCCAGGGTGGTGTCTCTGGCATCTCTCGCCCCATAGCTGCGGCACGCTCTCGCATCTCCTGGTAGCGCTCATTGCGGTATGCATCCCGCTCTTCAGGAGACATATCGCGTAGCTTCTCCATGCGTTGCATGGCGCTCTTCCATGGAGATCCACTCCGGCATCATGCCCCGATGCTCTTCCCAAGGCGGCCGATTCGGCAGCATCACACCAGACTCCAGCGCACGTTTGCGCAACGTTTCATAACGCTTCGTCCGCGCTTCCCAACGCGCTTCCCAATTGTCGGTCACCGGCGGAGTTACAGCTGCCTCACTCGCATCATCAGCCGTGGCGTTCGTTTGCACCTGCGACATCTCGCCCACTGTAGATCCAGGTTCAGCAACCTCCTCTGCCGCGATAGTGCCGGCAAGACAAAGACCAGAAGCAGAGAGAGGGCGACCCCCCGAGGGTGGTTTTCTTCAGCATACGGCATCTCCATTGATATACAGATCCAGGCCAGCAAAAGCTTTGCTGGGAACAAAGACGTAATCGATCCGGTAGGTCAATGCTATCGCTTGAGCTTCAGCAGATCTATCAACCTTTACAGCTCAACACGCCTTTCAGTCTAGCATCATGAGGCGGGCCGGACCGGAGTCAGTCTTTGCGCCCTTTTTTAGCTGAAGTGCTTTGCGTTCAAGCTTGTAGAGGAGCCCTTCCATGCCCTCTCGTTTCACCAGACCCCGATACTCGACGCGATAGTTGCTAATCAGGCTGACCCCCTCGATGACCACATCATAGACAGCCCAATCATTGCTTTTGGAAAGCAGCTTGAAATCGATGGGGATCTGCTTTGATTTTGTGATCAGCATAGTCTGCACCACCGCACGCCTTTCCCTGGCGTTTTACCCGGCCCGATGCGCACCTCTTCCCCACTATAGTTATCGATCGCTGAGAAGTAGGTATTTTGCCATCAACTCCCTGAAATAGCGTTCAAACCGATCCCGCTGTTCGTCAGTGGCCTTGCGCCCAGTTGATCGCCAGAATAATTCTCGACATTACCCCGGATAGTCGAAATGGGCTGGCGCACGAACGTCACGGGGCACTGCCAAGCGCCGCTGCTCGCGGTTGAGATTCGGGTTATTCAGCACCCTGCATCACCGGATCCATGGAGAGTGTTACCCGTTCGGTGGGTGAGATCCCTTCCTCAGCAGACGCCGATGCCGTGATTAACAGAAACAGCAGAGAGTAGAGTGTCCACCTCATCCTCTTAAATCCCCCAACAAGGAAGTGAAGCCGATTCAGAAGATAGCAGGAACAACCCTGCTATCCATGATCGGCGATATGACGAAAGATGGTTGGGGAGTGAGTTAAGAGGCTCCTGAACAAATCATGGACGGCAGCCTTGCGGCCCAAATTTCCTGCTGCTGCGTGGAAAATCTTGGCAATAGGCCAGCTATTACCCGCGATTTTCTTCTTGCAGCAGAAAATTTGGCCTCCTAATTCTGCTCGCCCAGATTCATTCTGGGAGCCCCTAAAGCCCCTGATAGGCAGAACCCACACCAGCGTTCGTAGTGCCTTCCGGTGCCTGCCCCTCTTCCTGACTGGTGACAGGCTCATCCTTGACCAGCTGCGGTTTCTGCGTCGGCCGCGGCCCGATCTTTGGCTGCAGGTCGTCAGGCTTGAC
>AASF01002035.1 GCA_000168735.1 Candidatus Endoriftia persephone str. Hot96_1+Hot96_2
CTTGATCCAGTCACCGCGGCTGAAGGGGCGATCCAGATAGATCATCATACCGCCGAAGAAATTGGCGAGCAGATCCTTGGCGGCGAAACCCACCGCGATGCCGCCGATGCCGCCGAAGGCGAGCACCCCGGAGGACGGAGAAACCGAGAGTCTGCAGCATGACCAGTGCGGCGGTGATCCATACCGAAGCGCGCAGCAGGCGCACAACCGCCTCTATCACCGTGTGGTCCACCTCCCTGCCCTCAGCTTCGCGGTGCTCTACATAGCGCAGCTCCACCTGCTGCAGAAAGTTCACCAAAAACCAGGCTAGGCAGAAGATTACACCGATGTTGCGCAGGGCGCTCGGCAAGCTCGAACAGAGCGGCACCGGTCTCCTCCCGCACCACATAGGCGGCGAAGGTGATGCCGAGGGTCCAGATCAACATTCCCAGCGGCTTGCGCATGGCATGCAGCAGGGCGTCATCCCAGGGGTTACGGGTCCGCTCCAGGGTTCTGGCCATGCGGTTCAACAGACGGCGTTGAACCAGGTCTAGCACCAAGGCAGCGAAGATCACCAGAAAGACCTGGACCACGCCAGCCCTTCTGGCTGCTCCAAGCGGCGATTTCCGTCAACGATTCCATCAGTTTACCTCGGTAGCGGTTTCAACGACTGCCTGAGATTGTTATGATCGAATCATCCCAGTCAACCGTTTCGTTCACATAGGATCCAGCGAAAAATGTTCATTGAGTTGATATCGATCCATGCAATGACTGCTGCTTGCCAGTAGCATCCAGCATATCGGACTGGGAACCTTCTTGAGAACCGGAAGTTGAGCCACTCGATCAACAACCGTCACTTTCTACTGCGCCGTCTGCACTCGCTGTTTGGCGTGGCGCCGCTCGGTTTTTTCCTGATGTTCCATCTGTGGGAGAACTCCCAGTCGCGCTTCCGGCGCGGAACACTACAACGAGAAAGTAGTGGGGTTCCTGCAGGGGATGAACTACCTGCCGTTTATCGAGATCGGACTGATCACCCTGCCCCTGGCTGTTTCACTCTCTCTACGGCCTGTTGATCACCAGCGAGATGCGACCCCAGCCACAGCGTTATCCGCTGCTGCACAACCGGCTCTATCTGCTGCAGCGCATCTCCGGCATCGGCATCCTGCTGTTTCTGCTGCTGCATCTGGGCGGCACCCGCTTTCAGACCCTTGCGAACCCGAGCCTGAGCGCCGATCTGTTCGGGCATCTGCAGACGCTGCTGCTACAGCCTTGGATTTTATGGCTCTATATTATCGGCCTGCTGCTTTCGGTGTTTCATCTGGCCAACGGCCTCTGGGGGTTCTGCATTACCTGGGGTATCACCACCTCACCAGCGGCCCAACGGCGCGCCTTTATCCTCTTCATGGGAGTTGGCCTGCTGCTTGCCGCTATCGGCCTGCACGGCATCTGGGGGTTTATCCATCCGGCGGTTAGCCTATGAGAGCGCAGCGCAGGGTGATCGTCGTGGGCGGTGGCCTGGGTGGACTCTGGGCGGCCCTGACCTTGGCGGAGCACGGCGTGCAGGTCGATCTCTTCTCCCTGTTCGAGGTAAAGCGCTCCCACTCCGCCTGTGCCCAGGGGGGGATCAACGCGGTGCTCGACAGCAAGGGCGAACATGATTCAATCGAGCAGCACATCCTCGACACCATCAAGGGCGGTGCCTATCTGGCCAATCAGCCGCCTATCAAGAGCCTCTGCGAGGGCGGCCCCCGGCCTGATCCGCACCTTCGAGCGCATGGGGGTGACCTTCTCCCGTACCCCGGAGGGGCTGATGGATCTGCGCCTGTTTGGCGGAGTGAAGAAACGCCGCACCTGCTTCGCCGGCGCCAGCACCGGCCAGCAGCTACTCTACGGGGTCGACGAGCAGGTACGCGCTCAGGAAGTAGCCGGCCGCATCCGCAAGCATGAGTGGTGGGAGTTCCTCTCCCTGGTGAAAGAGCCTGATGACAACTGCCGCGGCATCGTCGCCATGGACCTGCGCAGCCTGGATGTGGTCAGCTTCCGTGCCGATGCGGTGATCCTTGCCACCGGCGGGCTGGGGCTGATCTATGGCCGCTCCACCAACTCCACCAACTCCACCGGGGCGGCAGCGAGCCGTGTCTATCAGCAGGGGGCGCACTTCGCCAACGGCGAGTTCATCCAGTTCCACCCCACTACCATGCTGGGCGAGGACAAGACCCGTCTGATGAGTGAGGCGGCCCGCGGCGAAGGAGGACGGATTTGGGTACCCAAAGATCTGCACGATAAGCGCATGCCAAACGACATCCCCGAGTCAGCCCGCTGGTATTTTCTGGAGGAGTGGTACCCAAGCTACGGCAACACCGTGCCGCGGGATGTGGCCTCCCGGGCGATCTGGAAGCTGGTGCGAGAACTAGGCTACGGCATCGGCGGTGAGGACGCAGTCTATCTCGACCTGACCCATCTTGACCCCGACTTCATCGAGACCCGGCTCGGCGCAATTCTCGAACCAATTTTCCCNTACCGCAAGTTCCAGGGGAGGTCGATCCGGTCAAAGAAGCCGAAATNNGAAGATCTTCCCCGGTATTCACTACTCGATGGGCGGTCTCTGGATCGATTTTGAAACAGATGCAACCAGCGGCGGCATTACGCTTTTGGGACAGCCCGCGCAACCACGCCCCCAACATCCCCGGCCTCTACGCCTGTGGCGAGTGCGACTACGGCTACCATGGTGCCAACCGACTCGGCGCCAACTCGCTGCTCTCCGCCTCCTACAGTGGCCAGGTGGCTGGTGAGGCGGTAGCCAGCTATCTGCAGGGAATTGAATCGGGATGCGATACCGTCGATGAGGCCCACTACAGCGCAGAGCAACAGCGGCAGACTGAGATCAACCAGCAACTGATGCGGGCCAACGGCCCAGAAAACCCCTACGCCCTACACCGGGAGCTAGGCATGATCATGGCCACCCATGTCAACGTGGTGCGCGACAATCCCGGGCCTCGACCAGGCAGCGCGAGGGCGCTACAGAAACTTGAGGCGCGTTTCTGGAAGCTCTGTCTCGGTGAGCGCAGCGGCTGGGCCAACCAGAGCCTGGTCTACGCTCGCCAGGTGCACGACATGATCGTACTCGGGCGGGTCATCACTGCCGGCGCCCGGGCTCGTGACGAGTCCCGCGGCTCCCACTACAAGCCGGCCTTCAACCTTGAGATTCCGCAGGGCAAGTTCCCCGGCGACCCGGAGTTTGAAGCCTATCGCAAGGCCTGGAAAGAGAACAACGACAACTGGCTCAAGACCACCATTGCCGAGCACAACAGTGCGGGGCCGCGCATCAGCTATGAGGCGGTGGATCTCAGCATCATCGCCCCAGAAGAGCCGAGGGACTATCGATGAAAGCCCCCATTCGGTTGCAGATCGAACGTCGCGACAACCCACAGTCGGCGCCCTACTGGCAGGGATTTGAGATCCCCTGGCGGCCGGGGGCACAACCTGGTCTCAGTGCTGATGGTGATCCGCGAAAACCCGGTCACCACCGATGGCCAACTGGTGGAGCCGGTAGTGCTGGGAGCACAACTGCATGGAGGAGGTGTGCGGTGCCTGCAGCATGCTGATC
>AASF01002034.1 GCA_000168735.1 Candidatus Endoriftia persephone str. Hot96_1+Hot96_2
GATCAGCTGCAACGTCAGAAAAGCGACAAGGGTGAATGGCTCTGCTACCAGTTAAAAGAGACGGGCAAGTCAACCCGGAACCTACTACCGGAGATCGCCGAAACTGCCCTCGCCCGTCTGCCGATCCCAAAGCGCATGCGCTGGGGTGCCTCGGAGGCGCAGTTTGTCCGGCCTGTTCACTGGCTGCTGTTCCTGCTCGGCAATGAGGTGGTGCCCTGCACTCTCCTCGAAGCTGAGGCCGACCGGTTTACCTACGGCCACCGTTTTCACCATCCGGCCGCGATCGAGATCAACTCACCGGCCGAGTACGCAGACAAACTGGAGACCACCGGCTATGTGATTGCTGATTTCGCCCCGTCGCCCAGGAGCAGATTCGCTCCCATGTTGTGCAGACAGCCCAGGCCCTAGGCGGCATCGCCGACCTGGACGAGGCGCTGCTAGATGAGGTGACGGCTCTTAATGAGTGGCCGGTGCCGATTGCCGGTAGCTTCGAGGAGCGCTTTCTGGAGGTGCCTCACGAAGCGCTGGTTCTGACCATGAAGAAAAACCAGAAGTATTTCCCGCTGTTCGATAGCGAGCAACGCCTGGCTGAACCAGCTTCATTACCATCGCCAATATCGATAGCCCCAAGCCCGAGCTGATCAAAGAGGGCAACGAGCGCGTGGTGCGGCCCGCGTCTTGCCGACGCCATGTTTTTCTGGCAGCAGGATAGCAAGAAGCGGCTGGAGGATCACCGTGAATCGCTCAAGCATGTGGTGTTCCAACGGAAGCTCGGCAGCATGGCCGACAAATCGGGAACGAGTCGCCGACTTGGCCATCTATATCGCCGAACAGATTGGCGCTGATCAGGAGCGGGTAAGACGCGCCGGACTGTTGAGTCGCTGCGACCTGATGACCGAGATGGTCTATGAGTTCCCGGAGATGCAGGGCATCATGGGACGCTATCAGGCACAGCGAGATGGTGAAGATGCCGAGCTCGCTCAGGCGATGGATGAGTTCTACATGCCGCGCTTCTCCGGCGACCAACTGCCGCAAAGCCAGACTGGCATCGCCATCGCACTGGCTGAGCGCATTGACACCCTGGTCGGTATCTTTGGTATTGGCATGAAACCCACCGGAGACAAGGATCCGTTTGCCCTGCGACGTGCCGCGCTCGGTGCGATTCGCATCATGAGTGAGCACTCACTTAGCGTAAACCTCCCTGATCTCATCGCCAACTCTGCGGAGTTGCTGGCTGACAAGATCGAGCAAAATGACACTATTGTGCTGGTCTACGATTTCATCATCGAGCGTCTCAAAGGCGTCTGTTTGGAACAGGGTATCAGCAGCGATCAGTTCCAGGCCGTTGCCTCCGATCCGGCCGAAGAGTATTGCCGATTTCTATCGTCGACTTGAGGCTGTAAAGGCGTTTCGGGATCTGGATGAATCCGAAGCACTTGCTGCGGCCAACAAGCGCATCCAGAATCTGTTAAAGAAGGTCGATGGCGAGGTTCAAGAACATGTCAACACGCAGCTCCTGAAACAACCTGAGGAGCGCGAATTGAATGACCAGCTTCAGGCGATGAAGCTACGTGTCTCGCCGATGATCGAATCTGCTGACTATCAGGGCACTTTGATGGGGCTGGCTGAGCTGCGCCAACCGGTCGATCGTTTTTTTGATCAGGTGCTGGTAATGGCCGATCAGGCAGATATCCGAAACAATCGGCTGGCACTGCTGAAGGGGTTGAGCAATCTGTTTCTCAAGGTCGCCGATGTCTCCATGCTGAGACACAGCTGAGGGTCTAAATCATATGTCTTCACAACGTGACTCCTGGCAGGAGATGATGGCCGCTGTTCAGGCATTTCATGACAAACATGACTTCAAGAACACCGGTGGCGAAGAGCTTAAATATAGGGTCGCCCTGATGGCGGAGGAGCTGGGTGAGATCTCCTCCTGTGTCACCAAAGGCAAACGAGTTGAGCTGCTGGCTGAAGAGGTGGCTGATCTGCTAATCCTTGTGATGGGCACCGGCATCGCCGCCGATTTTGATCTGAATGCCGCCTTCTGGAACAAGATGGAGAAACTGATGAAGCGGGAGTCGCGAATGGTCAACGGCCATATCCGGGTCTCAGAATTTCGGGATATGGATGGATGAAGTTTGTCATCCTCGACCGTGACGGGGTCATCAACCAGGATTCCGCTGAGTTTGTTAAGGGACCGGAGGAGTGGATTCCGATTCCTGGTAGCCTAGAGGCGATTGCGCGTCTGAACCATGCGGGCTTCCGGATCTTCATTGCAACCAACCAATCCGGCCTCGCCCGCGGCATGTTTGACATCAACGCCCTCAACTCGATGCATCACAAGTTGCATCAGGAGTTGGAAAAGCACGGCGGCCAGATCGAGGGGATATTTTTCTGTCCCCATGGGCCAGATGATGACTGTGATTGCAGAAAGCCCAAATCAGGTCTTTATCAGCAGATCGCCGATCGCACTCAGCAATCACTGGAAGGCGTTCCGGTGATCGGTGACTCTTTCCGGGGATTTGGAGGCGGCATTGGATGTTGCCGCACGCCCTATTCCGGTACTCACCGGCCAAGGGCAAGCGCACTCTGGATGCCCATGCTTCACG
>AASF01002033.1 GCA_000168735.1 Candidatus Endoriftia persephone str. Hot96_1+Hot96_2
GTTAACGAATCGCCTTGATCAGGCGGCAGATGGCGCCCCCCGGCCGGATAGTAGACCCCGGTTCAGCCCACCGGGTACCGATACTGATGAAACGCTGTTCCGCAGCCTGGGCCAACAGAGTCAGGGAAAACAGCGACATAAACAACAGGGCCTTTCTCATCATCGCCTCCGGATCACCGGACGCCCGGCCCGGCCTGTGGTTTTTATTGCGGCAATCCTAGCAGCTTCGCCAATCCATCGGGAGCGACAGCTATCCTCAGTGTTGATCCGGTAGGGGGCTCAGGCCTCGAGATCGCATAGCCCTGCACAAAATCGACACCCATACTGGCCAGCTGCTCTCTGATCGCATCGCTCTCGACAAACTCGGCGATGGTCTGCTTGCCCAGTACCTGGGCGATGTCATTGATCGACTTCACCATCGCCAGATTGATCGGGTCATCCAGCATCTCGCGCACGAAGGAGCCATCGATCTTGAGGAAATCCACCGGCAGGTTTTTCAGGTAACCGAAGGAGGACATACCGCTACCAAAGTCGTCCAGCGCAAAGCGGCACCCCAGCTGTTTAATCTCCAGCATTAGCCGCCTCGCCCACTTCGAGGTTGGATACCGCTGCGGTCTCGGTGATCTCGAAACAGATCTTTTCCGGCGGAATCCCGAAGGTCTCAAAACTGTTGCCGATGAACTCGCTGAAACGCTCATCGCCGATGCTGTGCCCGGAGAGATTGATGGTGGCAAAATCGAGGTCTTCCAGCTCTTCCGGGGAACTGGCCAACCAGCGGAAGGCAGCCTGCACTACCCAGCGATCGATGCTGGGCATCAGGCCAAAACGCTCCGCCGGCACCAGGAACACGGCGGGCGAGAGCAACTCTGTATCCTGCATACGGACCAAAAATTCGTAACGCTGCAGGGCATTTTTCCGCTCCTCCCCCAGTGCAACGATAGCCTGACGGTAGAGCAGAAAACGCTCCTCCTCAAAGCCACGATGGATGCGCTCTACCCAGTCCATCTCCTCGCGTCGGCGCGCCAGTTCCAGATTCATCCGGCGCATAGACCTGCACCCGGTTGCGCCCCCGCTCCTTGGCTGCGTAGCAGGCCGCATCTGCCGCACTCATCACCTCCGCCAGGCTCTCTCCCTGCCCGGTGATCGGCACCACGCCAATGCTGATGCCTACGCTATAGCGGCGATCACTCCAGAAGAACTGGAACTTCCTGACCACTTTCAATACCCCCTCGGCGATCTTCTCCGCCACCGCCCAGGGAGCCAGTATTTCAACAGCACTCCAAACTCATCTCCGCCCAGCCGGGCCAGGGTATCGCTGAGGCGCACCTCATGCTTCAACATTTGACTCAGCTGCCGCAACAACTCATCCCCGGCGGCATGGCCAGAGGTGTCATTGACCAGTTTGAACTGGTCTAGGTCCATATACGACCACACAGTGCTCCCTCCCCCCCTCATCCATCACCCGGTTCATGCGACGCTCGAATTCACGCCGGTTGATCAGGCCGGTGAGTGCATCATGGGTCGCCTGATAGGAGAGCTGCTCTTCCATCGCTCTGGCTGCGGTAATATCGCGCAGAAAGGCAGTAAAGACCGGCTCGCCACCCACATTCTCACGGGTCACCCGTTAACTCCACCGGAAAGGTGTGGCCGGCCGCATGCAGCGCGGTCACCTCAATGCGCTCACCGAGGATGGTCGCCGTCTTTCCATCAAGCTGGCGCTGTATACCAGCCCAATGGGCATCCCGACTCTCTTCCGGGATCAGCCAGTTCGGCCATATCCCGGCTCACCATCTGTTCACGGCGATAGCCGAAGGTCCGTTCCGCGGCCGGGTTGAACTCCAACACCCGACCCTGCGCATCCACAGAAACAATACAATCAAGCGCACTCTTGACGATGGCTGCCTTGCGCGCCTCACTGTCGGTGAGTGCAGCAACCGCCATGAGCTGCGCCTGCTGCCGGGCCGCCAGCTGTCGATAGCCCATCAGCAACCCGAACAGGCCCAACAACCAGACACAGGCATAGGCCGCAATCTCCCTCTGAATCGAGGCGTTCTCCATCTCCAGATACCCCCCCATCGGTAGCGCCACCCCGACAGCGCCACCATTGCCGCCCACTCTCCAACCCTGGCCCGGATGGCAGAGCAGACAACCTTTATGCACCTTCAGCGGCCGCATCAGGCGCAGGTAAGGCTCTCCGTCGATCTCGGTGAACTCGAAAGCTTCTTCCTTGCCCTGATCGAAGCGGGCCAGCGCCTGTTTCTCCCAGGGCATCGGGCCTGTTCTCAGGCCGCAGCGGATTGAGGCTGGTCACCCCGTCCCGGCACACCGTAAAGGTCGCCGTAGTGTTCCTTCATCTGGCGGATCATCGATGCCGGGTTGATCAGCGTAAGCTGGACTCCCGACGGGGTGGTCAGATCGCGATCAGGGATATGTTTGAGATAAGGATCGGGCTGGGTGGTCTCAGAGACCGGCACATAGATGCGCCCATGGTCGGTGCCCCAGAGGCGGAAGGCGTTGTCCTTGAAGAAGTGCGCGCGCGCCTCGGCGGTTGCCATCTCGCGGGTATTTTCTTGGATATCTGCGGCTCCCCAGAAGCTGAGCACGACAAACACCAAAGTCCAGCCTGCACTGAGCAGCAGGGAATACCATTTCAGGCTGTTTCGTCCAATCCCGCTGACACTGTCAATCAAAAAGCCACTCTCCATCACCAGGGGCGACTCCTGCCAAGCGAGTCGTCAGACCCAACCGACTGACCATCCCTCATCGATAGTCTTCGGTATGCGCATCCCCTGCGACAGAAAGCTTTCCGCCCGGATACAAAAAAAGCGCCGCACAATTGACTCAACACCCTGTGCGCTTTCTCTACTTCTAATGTAGGCACTATCGTCCCCCGTTACCATCAGCATCCCCCATCAGCAGAGAAAAAACTGCAACAGAGCGCGGTGAACTTGTCCGGCTGTTCGGCATAGAGCCAGTGACCTGCGCCTTCGATCATGCGCAGCCGGGCGAAGGGGAAGTGACGCAGGATGATCGGTCGATACGACTCCCGCACATAGTCCGAGCAGGAGCCATGCAGAAACAGTGCCTCACCGGGGAAGGCCTGCCCACCGACTTCGGGAAAGGAGCGCCACTCCGGCAGCGCAGCCTGCAGACCACTCAAATTGAGTCGCCACTGCCACTCGCCATCGATGCGCAGCAGATTCTGCAGCAGATAGCCGCGCACCCCGGCATCATCGACCCATCGGGCCAGCTGCTGGTCGAGCTGCTGCCGGGTTGCTGCAGGAGACAGATCGACCCCCAGCAGGCCGTCGAAGATTGCATCGAAACGGTGCGAATAGCTGACCGGGGCGATATCGGCCACGACCAGCCGCTCGAGCCGCTCAGGGTGTTGCAGCGCCAGCCACATCGCCACCTTGCCGCCCATGCTGTGACCGCAGAGATGGGCCGCTGAGATCCCAAGCTGATCCATCAGCGCCAGCAGATCCTCCACCATCACCGGGTAGTCCATCGGCATCGCGTGGGCGGAGCGACCGTGGTTGCGCAGATCGGGGATAATCAGGCGGAAATCGGCGGCCAGCCGCCGGGCGATGCCGAGCCAGTTGGCGGAGGAGCCGAACAGACCGTGCAGCAGGATCAACGGCGGCGCAGTGGGATCGCCCGCCTCACGGTAGTGGAGCTGCAGACTCATGGGTTTCTGGAACCCGCAGGAGCGCTGCTTGCAGCGCGAATTACCCCCGGCAGTTCGCGCCGCGAGCGGCACTCCTACTTCTTGCGTTTTCTCGGCGGCAGCA
>AASF01002032.1 GCA_000168735.1 Candidatus Endoriftia persephone str. Hot96_1+Hot96_2
GCATCCTCTTTGTCGATCTTGTTGATCGCCACGATCAGCGGCACCTCAGCAGCCTATGGCGTGCTGGATTGCCTCTTTGGTCTGTGGCATCACGCCGTCATCGGCAGCCACCACCAGGATTACGATATCTGTGACCTTGGCGCCGCGGGCACGCATCGCGGTAAAGGCCGCGTGGCCGGGGGTATCGGAGGAAGGAGACGGTACCTTTCTTGGTATCCACATGGTAGGCACCGATGTGCTGGGTGATGCCGCCGGCTTCGCCCGCCGCCACCCGGCTGGTGCGGATGTAAATCGAGCAACGAGGTCTTACCGTGATCGACATGGCCCATGATGGTAACCACCGGCGGGCGTGTCACCGCCTCGCCCAGCATCTCGCTATCTTCATCCGCGCTCAGTAGCTCCGCCTCGACATCCTCGTCCTTCTGTTCGACCGGAGTATGCCCCAGCTCTTCCACCACCAGCACGGCGGTATCCCGGTCGAGCGGCTTGATTGATGGTGACCATCATGCCCATCTTCATCAGCACCTTGATCACCTCGGCCGCACTTCAACGCCATGCGCTGAGCCAGTTCCGCCACGGCAATGCTCTCTGGGATCAGTACCTCACGCACCACCGGTGCAGTGGGGCGCTGGAAGCCATGCTCCTGATTCTCCGGCAGCCGCCCCCTGACGTCCGCGCCGACCGCGCTCCAGGCGGCTGCCTCTTTTTGCGCTTGCCGCGTTTGTCTGTTGACACATGCAGCTCTTTGCGGGCGAAGCGGGAATCTTTACCCGGACCTTTGCTCTCAGCCGGTTTTTTGGGCTCACGTCCGTGGCTTAGCGGTACAGCCCAGGCCTCTTTCTGCTTTCGCGCCTCCTCTTCCTGGCGCTTCAGCTCAGCCTGTTTGCGCTGCTCTTCTTCGGCAGCCAGGCGAAGCTTTTCCTCTTTCTGGCGCAACTCTTCCGCCGCTTTTGCCTCCTGTTCCGCCTTGAGACGGCCTGCGCGCCTCTTCGGCGTGCAGCCTCTCCTGCTCAGACATTACGCCGCGCCAAGGCCTCAGCCTCGATCTTGGCCTGCTCGGCCGCCTGTGCCTCGAGCGCCTTACGCGCCTCTTCAGCCTCTTTCAGGGCGGCTTCGCTGGTCTCTACCGCACTGCGTTTCACATAGGTGCGCTTCTTGCGCACCTCCACGCTGACGGTTTTACTGGCACCGACAGGCGCTCTCCGACTCGGGGTGCTGCGTCCACTTGCCGTGGGCTGGCGCAGTTCGCTCACGGTTTTGCGTCGCAGCGTCACCTTGCTCGGCGAGCTGACAATCGACTTCCCCTGTTTGCCATGGCTTTTGCGCAGATGGCTGAGCAGGCGCGATTTTTCCTCATCGCTAATCGGGTCGTCGAGACCTTTGGCCTGAATACCGGCATCGACCAGCTGTCCCAACAGACGATCTGCGGGGATACCAACCACCTTTGCAAGCTGCGCTACGGTTACTTCGCTCATTTATTCAGGCCTCTCGGGTTTGCCTTTCCTTCGTGTTGCTGTGCAACTTGTTCTCATTGTCGCCCAGACTACTCTGCGTCTTCGAACCAGGGCGCACGCGCGGTGATGATCAGCTTGCCAGCCCGCTCTTCATCCATACCTTCGACATCCATCAGGTCATCCACCGACTGTTCCGCCAGATCCTCCATGGTGGCGATGCCGTGGCTCGCCAGCAGATAGGCCAGGTCCTTGTCCATACCGTCCATTGTCAACAGGTCTTCGGCCGGCTCGGCAAACGCCTCTTCCTTGGCGATCGCCTTGGTCAGCAGTACATCCTTGGCGCGGTTGCGCAGCTCGTCTACCAGATCATCATCGAACTCTTCGATGCCCAGCATCTCTTCGATCGGCACATAGGCCACCTCGTCAACGCTGGTGAAGCCCTCCTGCACCAGAATGGTGGCGACATCCTCGTCCACACCAAGATGCTCCATAAAGGCTTCGATGAAGCCGCGCGACTCCTGATCGCTCTTCTCTGCCGCCTGGGCCTCGTCCATCACGTTGAGCTCCCAGCCGGTCAGCTGGCTGGCCAGGCGCACGTTCTGTCCGCCCCGCCCGATCGCCTGGGAGAGGTTCTCCTCGCTGACCGCCACATCCATGGCGTGCCGGTCCTCATCGACTACGATGGATACTACATCCGCCGGCGACATAGCGTCGATC
Organism: Candidatus Endoriftia persephone str. Hot96_1+Hot96_2; assembly: GCA_000168735.1. GTDB lineage: Bacteria > Pseudomonadota > Gammaproteobacteria > Chromatiales > Chromatiaceae > Endoriftia > Endoriftia persephonae. The sequence goes on from AASF01002032.1 coordinate 2,172, forward strand.
ACGAACTGCGCAGGGTTATCGTTCCATAGGATGATATCAACCCGCTCGCCGTTGAGCTCGTTGGAGACCGCCTGCACTCGCGAACCGCGCATGCCGACACAGGCGCCAACCGGGTCGATGCGTGAGTCGAGGGCCTTAACCGCGATCTTGGCACGCAGACCGGCGTCGCGGGCAGCGCCGCGGATCTCGATCAGCCCCTCGCCGACCTCGGGCACCTCCAGCTTGAAGAGTTCGATCAGCAGTTCCGGCATAGTGCGGCTGACAAACAGCTGCGGCCCGCGGACCTCAGAGCGGATCTCGTAGAGATAGCCGCGGATGCGATCGCCTACCCGCACCGCCTCTTTCGGGATCATGTGTTCACGACCGATGAAGGCCTCAGCGTTGCCACCAAGATCGAGAAATACGTTGCCGCGGTCGACCCGTTTGACCACGCCGGTGACCAGTTCGCCCTTGCGGTCTTCATAGGCGGCCACAACCTTGGCACGCTCGGCTTCGCGCACCTTCTGCACGATCACCTGTTTGGCGGCCTGGGCGGCAATGCGGCCAAACTCAATTGAGTCGATCTCTTCTTCGATGAAGTCACCGATCTGGATGTCGGGCTGCTGCTCTTTGGCTGCGTCGAAGATGATCTGACGTAGTGGCGCATCCGGTTCATCACTAGAGTAGTCCTCCACCACTTCCCAGCGGCGAAAGCTCTCGTAGTCACCACTGGTGCGGTCGATCTCGACCCGGACCAGAATATCGTCGCCGTTTTTCTTGCGCGTAGCGGATGCCAGGGCGGCTTCAATCGCCTCGAAGATAATTACCTTCTCCACGCCCTTTTCATTCGAAACAGCGTCAACAACCAGCAGAATTTCTTTACTCATCTGTTGTTACCCAATTCAGAATTCCGGTATCAAACGGGCTGAATCTATCTCATCCAGCGGAATGGCGTGCTGCTTGCGCATCCTCTTCCAGCAGGATAGTGTTGCCTTCCAAACCGCACAGCGTTCCGCTGAAGCGGCGCTGATTGCCTATCTTCATGCGAGTTTTCACACGAACCCGCTGGCCTTTGAATCGCTCAAAGTCTGCCGCTTCAAACAGCGGCCGATCGAGACCCGGCGAGGAAACCTCCAGGTCATACTTCTCCTTGATCGGATCCTCTACATCGAGCACACCACTCACCTGGGTGACTCACCGTGGGGCGCAAGTCGGCGACATTGATGCCCTTGGCTCATGATACGATGTAGATGCGCAGCAGCTCGATTGCCTCTTGGGCCCACTGGTCGACTACGACACCCACCAGTTCATAGCCGAGCAAGTCGACCTCCTGGTCGAAATTNCAGTTGAATCAGTTGATCGCGGTGCTGAGCGCATTTATCTCTCCGCCAATAAACAATGGGCTCAAGGGCCCATTCCAGCTGACTTCGACCCACCGCCGAAGATGCATGCTGCAGTTGCTGCATCTCCCTCTGGCCGTCCTGGGCGATCGGTGTCGAAAATAAAAAAACCCCGTAAAACGGGGTTTTTTATTATGTGGTAGCGGGGGCAGGATTTGAACCTACGACCTTCGGGTTATGAGCCCGACGAGCTACCAGACTGCTCCACCCCGCATCAACGCCGCGAATACTACTTCGATTGGTGCCCCATGGCAAGAACTATTTCACAATTATTAGCCCCAAGCAGTAGTGTCCCCCTTTTCATGTCAGTAGTTGACAGAACTATTTTACAATCCGGGAATCATCCCGCCAATTGCACTGTTACAGATCGAGAGCAATCCTGCAGGGAACAGGCCAAGCAGCAGCACCGCCAGTCCATTCAGCGACAGTACGATCTGTGTATCCGCACCCACAACGAGTGGGTGCTCATCAACCGGCTTGTCGAAGTACATCAGCTTAATTATCGGATATAGTAGAAGGCCCAATGATCGAGAAGAACGCCTACCAC
>AASF01002031.1 GCA_000168735.1 Candidatus Endoriftia persephone str. Hot96_1+Hot96_2
CCCTTGATCAGACACCTCGGCAGCGGTTACGATGTACGGCAACTGCTCGACCTAGCCCGCTTCCTCTTTCCCTGGACCATCCTGCCCAGACGCTGGCGCCTCCAGTCTGTTTGACACATTTAACGTTAGGGCNGGGCCCAACTCGCACCGTCTGCTCCTGTCTGCTCGCCGAAGCCTACAACCTGGTCAACTTCCCGATCCTGCCTTTCATCGACCGGGGAGACGATGGCAGCATCCGCTTTTTCAAGCGCAATCCCCGCCTCTTCACCCCCAAGGATTTCGACTACTCCCCCTACTTCGACATCATCAAGTACCCCTTCCTCGTGACTGGATGATCTGGGTGTCTATCGCCGTCTGCCCTGGTGCGATGACAGGGTGCTCTACAATGATAATGAGATCGAGTTCTCCAACCAGGCCCGCGAGCACTGTGATCCCTGCACCCCCAAACTGAGGCTTGCCGAGATGCATCCAGATGAGCGGGACGGAACAGATCCTGAGCGGACAGGGGGGAGATGAAGCATCAGCCTGAGCGATCATCCCCGCTGCGGGAGGTTAAGTCATGAGTGGCGTTGGAATCATCCTGATCGGGGTCATCCTATGGGGGCTGATCTATGCTGCGGCATCGGCCCCCATCTGGCTGCTGTTGCCACCCAGCCTGCTGCTGGGCACTGCAACTGGGTGGACTGCTCACCCCCCTCTGGTCGATCCCATTTCTGGCNTTGGCCTAANTGCCCCCTCGGGCCTTTATCACTCTATGCCCTGCCCGAGCAGCGCCGTCGCTGGATCAGCACACCGCTGTTGAAGTGGTNTTTTCCCCCGCCAAGTGATGCCGGCGATCTCCCGAACCGAACAGGAGGCGCTGCAGGCGGGCAGCGTCGGGTGGGACAGCGAACTGTTCAGTGGCCAGCCCGACTGGCAGAAGCTGTTCAGCCAACCGGCGCCGCAACTGAGCGCAGAAGAGCAGGCCTTTATCAACGGCCCGCTCGAGCAACTCTGCCGGATGCTCGATGACTGGCAGATCACCCATCAGGACTATGATCTGCCGCCGGAGGTCTGGGCCTTCATCAAGCAGTGCGGTCTATTTGGGCTGATTATCCCAAAGAAATATGGTGGCCTGGAGTTCTCCGCCCTCGCCCACTCCACCATCGTGATGAAGCTTGCCAGCCGCAGCATCACCGCCGCAGTCACCGTGATGGTGCCCAACTCCCTCGGGCCCGGCCAAGCTGCTGCTCCACTACGGCAGCGATGCGCAGCGGCGGCGCTATCTGTTCAAACTCGCCAGCGGTGAAGAGATCCCCTGCTTCGCTCTCACCGGTCCACAGGCAGGCAGCGATGCCGGGGCGATGCCCGACAGCGGCGTGGTGGAGTATGGCGAGTTCAAAGGCGAGCAGGTGCTCGGCATCCGCCTCAACTGGGAGAAGCGCTACATCACCCTGGCCCCGGTTGCCACCCTGATCGGGGCTCGCCTTCAAGCTACACGACCCCGCGCATTTGCTGGGTGAAGAGAGCGAGCCCGGCATTACCCTGGCGCTGATCCCGCGCCAGACCTCTGGAGTGAGCATCGGCAAACGCCACTTGCCGCTCAATATCCCATTCCAGAATGGCCCCATCAGCGGCCGGGATGTGTTCATCCCGCTCGACTGGGTGATCGGTGGCCGCGACGGCATCGGTCAAGGCTGGCGCATGCTGATGGAAAGCTTGGCGGAAGGCCGCGGCATCTCCCTGCCGGCGCTGGCCACCAGGTGCCAGCAAAGCGGCCTGCCGCTATACCGGCGCCTATGCCCGGATTCGTCGCCAGTTTGGTCAGCCGATCGGGCCGCTTTGAGGGGATAGAAGAGGCCTTAGCCCTGATCGCTGGCGCCAACTATCAGATGGATGCCGCCCGCCTGCTGACCCTGGCTGCCCTCGATCGCGGCGAACACCCCTCGGTGGTCACCGCCATCGTCAAATACCACCTCACCGAACGCTACCGCGAGGTGATCAACCAGGCGATGGATATCCAGGCCGGCAGCGGCATCTGCCTCGGCCCCAACAACCTGCTGGCCCGCCCCTATCAGGCGATCCCGATCGCGATCACGGTGGAGGGGGCAAACATCCTCACCCGCAACATGATCATCTTAGGCCAGGGACGCGCTCCGTGCCCACCCCTATCTGCTGCGTGAACTCGACGCCGCCCTGCTTGGCCGATTCCCGCGAGGGCAGTGATCCAGTTCGACCAGGCCCTGGTTTGGCCATGCGCATTTCATATTGGGCAATCTGGCGCGCAGCCTCTGGCTCGGTCTGAGCCGTGCGCTGTTTGCCTCTACACCACTGCCTGGCTTTGCCGGACGCAGCCTACAACACTCTGCAGTGGATGAGCAGCGGCTTTTGCCCTAGCCGCCGATCTGACCCTGCTCTCGCTGGGTGGGGCATTGAAACGCAAAGAGCGCCTCTCAGCCCGGCTTGGCGACATTCTCAATGAACTCTACATCGCCAGCGCACTGCTGGAAACACTTTGCCGATGAGGGCTCCCAGCAAGCAGGCACTCNNTGCCACTGCTGCGTTGGCGCCCATGGNCCCCNNGACAGCCCCTTATTCGTATCCAGCGGGCCTTTTCTGCACTGCTGCACAATCTGCCGCTACGCCCCCTCGCCTGGCTGTTAAGGATCGCCATCTTCCCCAGCGGCATGCCATTCAAAGCCGCCTCCCGACCAGTTCGACGGCCAGCTCGCGCGGCTGCTGCAGAACCCCCGGCAACCCACGCGATCGGGTGAACGCGCATGTCTTCAGCAGCAACGATCCTGGCGAACCGGCTGGGCGGCTGGAGCTGGCGCTCAAGGCGGTCAGTCTGGCGGCACCAATCGAGAAGACCTG
>AASF01002030.1 GCA_000168735.1 Candidatus Endoriftia persephone str. Hot96_1+Hot96_2
AATGAATTAGCGGCGCGAATCGCCCTGATCCTGATCGTCGACGATGACCCCCGGCCTGCTCGCGGGCATCCGCGCGCTCATTGGGTCGACGCTACGATTTGGAGTGCGTGGAGAGCGCCAAACGCGCCCTTGGAACTGATCCGCCAGGGTGAAGCAGTTTGCGGTCATCCTGACCGATATGCGCATGCCGGAGATGGACGGCATCGAACCTGCTGAAACAGGGTGCAACAATTAAGCTCGGAGACGGTACGTCTAATGCTGACCGGAAATATCGACCAGCAGACTGCGGTCGATGCGCTCAACCAGGGACGGGTGGTGCAGTTCCTCACCAAGCCCTGTCATTCCGACACGATTGCGGCGGCCTTCGATGAAGGGTTGAAGATCCACACCCAACAGCACAAACGCAAGACGCACCAACAAGCAGCAGATTGCGGAGATTGAGAAGCTCAACAACAAACTTGCCTATCAGACCCATTTCGACCCGCTCACCGGGCTGGCGAATCGTCAGTCATTTCACCATTCACTCGATTCGGCGCTGCAGTCGGCTCGCCAGGAGCAACGCCAACACACCTTGGGATTCCTTGACCTGGACCACTTCCATCTAATCAACGACAACTGCGGCTTCGCCGCCGGCGACCAACTGCTGCGCCCATATCGGGCAGATCCTCGCCGCCTACTTTCACAACGGCGATCAGGTGTCGCGTCTTTCTGGCAACAGCTTTGGATTTCTCCTTATCGACAGCCCATTCAGCGAGGCGGAAGCACGCGCCCATGAGCTGCACAGACCTCTTCACCCGCCAGCCATTCCGTTGCGAGGGCAGACAGTTCAACATCGCACTCTGCATCGGCTTGATCCCGGGTTAACCAGGCGAGCGAGTTCTGCCTCCAGGCTACTGGCCATGGCACGAGACCGCACTGCCATGTCGCACAAAGATTCAGGACGCAACCGGATCCATGTCAGCAGCCCACAGGACAGCGAACTGACCAGTCGGCTCAACGATGCAGAGTGGGTCAGCCGGATCGAGCAGGCACTGCACGGGGGAGCAGTTTCTGCTCTACCAGCAGACCATAGTGCCCAGCATGACGCGAACCGATCAGACATCCCATTTCGAGGTGTTGCTGAGGATGAAGGGAGAGGATAGCCAGATAATCCCGCCCGACAGTTTTCTCAACGGTTGCCGAGAGCTTCAACCTCTCACCGCAGATCGACCGCTGGGTGATAGAACACTGCTTCCACTGGGCTGGCAGCCCCACCCAGATATCCTGCAACGGTTAGGCCACTGTGCGATCAACCTCTCCGGGCTCTCGATCGGCGACAATGGACTGTTCGACTTCATTCAGGCCTGCGCCCGGGAGAGCGCGATTCCAGCGGAGAAGATCTGCTTCGAAGTCACAGAAACCGCCGCCATCGCACAATTCCAACTAGCCCAGCGAATGGATCGAGGCGCCTGCGGGAGATCGGTTTTCGCTTCTCACTCGACGACTTCGGCACTGGCCTCTCCTCTTTCGCCTATCTGAAGAACCTTCGCGGTGGATTTTCTCAAGATCGACGGCAGCTTCGTGCGCAACCTGCATCAAGATCTGGTCGACCGGGCGATGGTCCAATCAATCAACGAGATTGGCCACACCATGGGCAAACAGACCATCGCAGAACGGGTGGAGAATG
>AASF01002029.1 GCA_000168735.1 Candidatus Endoriftia persephone str. Hot96_1+Hot96_2
TGATTAGCGGCGCGATCGCCTTGATCAATGGTGAGAGTGGCACCGGCAAAGAGCTCACCACGCAGGGCGATCCATGCCCACTCGGTGGCGCGCCAGCGGCCCCTGGTATCGAGGTCAACTGCGGCGCAATTCCCCCTTCACTAATCCAGTCGGAGCTGTTTGGCCACGAAAAGGGCGCCTTCACCGGTGCTGCCAAGCGCAAGATCGGGCTTATTGAGGCGGCTCACGGTGGCACCCTTTTTCTCGACGAGATCGGCGATCTTCCCCTAGAGATCCAAGCGGCATTTGCTGCGTTTCCTGCAGGAACAGACGATTCGGCGGCTTGGGCAGCACCAGCAAGATTCATATCGATGCGCGGGTTGTGGCGGCCACCCATGTGGATCTGGAGAAGGCGGTGGCGGATGGTCGTTTCCGCGAGGATCTCTATTACCGGATCAACGTGTTACCAGTAACTGTGCCTCCCTTGCGTGAGCGGAAGCGGGGATGTGGAGGTGCTTGCCAGGCATTTCTTGTCGACGCTCGATAGTGATCTGGTGCGTCATGTGAACGGATTCAGTGAGGCGGCAATCCGGGCGATGAACGATCATCGCTGGCCCGGAAATGTCCGTGAGCTTATCAATAGGGTGCATCGGGCAGCGATTCTTTCTGAAGGGTCGGAGATCTCTGTCTTCGATCTGGGGCTGGGGGATGATGAGTCGCAGGGGCGGCGGGATCCACTCCCTAGATGAGGCTCGGGCCCAAGCGGAGAAGCGCGCCATTCGCCAGGCTTTGGCTGAGACTGGTTACACTGTTTCCCATGCTGCCAAGTTGCTGGGGACTTCCCGTCGTACCCTCTATCGTCTGCTGGAGAAGCACCAGATCCCATCGGATCCGTCAGGAATCGAAGGCGATAGCGGCCTGTTGAGCTGAACTCCCTATCCCAGAATTTCCAAGCTGGGAGGGTGAAAGCCAACAATGGCTGATCTACTCGACCAGTTTCATTCAGAGGCCCCTAATCAAAGCCTTTCCATAACTATCCAGTACCCTGCCTGTCGTAGGAGCGGCGCCTTTACCGTGAAACAGCTTTAAATCAAACGTTTGCAATCGCCGCGAGGGCACTGCTCCTACTTTTAGGCCTCTCTTGAGAGAGGGCTGAATAGTCATGCCTTTTCTTGACATATCTCCCTGTGCTTCGAGGGGGAGTGTGCCGTAGTTGGCTCAGGATAGGGCGTAGTAGCGGTTTTATGAATACGAATTTGATTCCCTAGCGTGAAACTGGAAAAAAATACCTTAACTGCAGATGTTGCAAGTCATTGAAAGTTAGCCTCCTGCTTTTGATTGGCGCGATGTTTGCTAATGGCCAAGTGAGACTAGAGTAGTAGTGAGGCTGAAGCCAAGGCCTCAAAGGAGATACAAAATGAAAAAAATTATGCGTTGGAGCAACACTCTTCTGGGTAGCTGTTTTCTCCGGGCAAACTGTCGCGGTGGATGCGACAGGTACCGCCTCCATCAATGTGTTGCAACCGCTAACAATTTCAACCATTGATCATATGGATTTTGGCGGCAGCGTTATAGCTCCCAGCAGTGGTGTTGGTGATGTCTATAGTGACACGCATGATTTCACTATCTACGGAAACAGCGGCGAAAGCTTTGCTTTTTCTGTTGACCCGAATGCAAATTGTGGCACTCAGACACTGGTGACCCTGATCACTGGCGACAGATGCAGACAATCCGACCGCTCTTTAACGAAGCCAACAAAGCCGATGTATTGGTTGGCGGCACTCTTACTGTTCTTGTTGGTGCTCAGGGAGTATACAACTGCACCTTCAGTGTTACGGCCAACTACGAATAGTGAGAGGGAATTGCTGGTCCACCCGGTCTGGTGTACCGGTCGCCGAACGGGATGGGCTTGTCATGAGTCGCGGTCAAAATGGCTTGTTGATGGCCTTGCTCATCTGTGCACTGTTCGTCTGGGATTCGGCCTGGTCAGTCGGTGATTTTGGTGTTGATGCGGAGCCAATCCTGCCGCTTACGATCAGCAACACCCAGGATATGGATTTCGGCACCGTGGTTCGTGGTAGCAGTGATACTCTGTTTGAAATCAGCAGAGATGGAGGGGTCGACATCAACTTTGGTGATGGATTCTACCTGTCGGGCGCCCATCCAGGCAGTTTCAGCATTGATGGGGATGAGGGAGAGGTAGTACTGGTCCAGAGTGGTATAGATACAGACGGGTGTGATGGCCCTAACGATGCGGTGAACCTTCAGAGTGTCACTCCCTATCTGCAGCAGGTGACGCTGCCATTGACTCTTGATGTCACGGGCGCAGTACTGGTGAAGCCCTCTGCTGAAGGCAGCTACACCTGCCACTATAGGATCAGTGCTGATTATATGTAGATGCCCTAAGTGATGCTGCGGCGCTTTGTGTCACCTGATTACTTTTTTTCGAACTGTTCGCGTATCGTTCTGCTGGGAATGGTTATCCTTCAGCATTTAACTGAATGCTATTGAAAGAGGTGACAGGCATGACCGGTCGTACGGTTCCCCTTTGTATGCTGCTTAATTGGGTTTTACTCACTGCTTTGGTCAGTTTTGTACTGCCTTTGACTGCTTATGCAGGGGCTATGGCTGTTGACCCCAAACGGGTGGTGTTCGATGGACGTAAACGCAGTGCGGAACTGCTGGTGATTAACCGGGGGGATCGTGCCGCGACCTATAAGATCTATTTCCAGGAGATGCGGATGACAAACACGGGTCACCTGGATGTAGTCGATGACCCGACTGAGGCAGAGAAAACCTCCTCCACGCTGTTGCGCTATTCGCCAAGGAGGATGACGTTGGGGCCTGGCAAGATGCAATAAGGGCGATTCGTT
>AASF01002028.1 GCA_000168735.1 Candidatus Endoriftia persephone str. Hot96_1+Hot96_2
TGGCGTCCTCGATGAACTTGAGCATCGCCTCAAACGAGCCGGGCAGGTTGGGGCGGCAGTGGCGTTCGTAGACTTCTTCGTTCTGGCCGTTCATCGATACCGAGATGGGCATCGACGCACTCGCTCAAGTGCTGGCAGAGTGTCGTTTTTTGTGCACAAGATTGGCAAGCCCGTCGGTGTTAACCCGTACCCGGCCACCCCGCGATTTAATGTTACGAGCCACCTTCAGCAGCACGTTGAGGCGCAGTGTTGGTTCACCAAAACCGCAGAACACCACCTCATCGTAAGCCTTTGGGTCATCGATGGCGGCGATGATCTTTTCGGCCCTCAGGGCGGTGATCTGGTGTCAGGTCGTAGCCTTTGACCTGCATGTTGCCTTGGGTCTTTGGGCAGAAAGCGCACGACCAGGGTGCAGCGGTCGGTGATACTGAGATAGAGTCTGTTGTTGATCTGGTAGGCGATCTGTTGCGGCACTTGCTTCAGTCTGACAGTGAAAACCGCTCATTCTAGCCGGGACTGGGGGTGTGCAAATGATCTGGGTCAATCGCTACCCAGGTAAAATCCTTGCGCTGCGTCTGGTTTTTCGGCGTCGACACAAACAGCGATGTCACTATGATGATGATGCGGCCACTGTAGGGAGGGTGAAGAGTTACCGCATCGATCTACGATGCAGCAGAGCGCCTTCCTTTCTGGTCTGCTTTTCCGTCTTTGTGTCAGCGTGGTTTGCATAAAGGCAAGCTTGTTGTCAGATGACAGGAAGAGCTTGAATGCAAGCCGCCCATATCGCTCACGCTACGGACCGGACCGGCGAGCACCCTCGGTGCGTCAAACGAAGACCCAAACCTTTTCCGCTTCTAACGGCCCACGACATGAAATGAAAGAGATCCCGTACCGCAGCTAAACCCCCTTAGCTTAGGGAGCCTCTGAGCAAGTCATGGACCTACATCTTGCTGCCAAAATACGCTGCTTTTTCCTTGTAAACTTTCGCAATAGCTGGCTATTACGTGCGATGTGGCACCTCAAATCAGGGCATTTTCATCAGCAATCTGTACGGCCCAAACTTATTCAGAGGCTCCTTAGTGCCATTCGGGTCGGACTCGATTGATTCTCATGAGGTAACCAGCGGAAAGCTTCACCTACGCAACTGTTTCATCGAGCGGATACCGAGTGCCTTGAAAGTTGGCTGAACTGCTCCACGCTGCAGTGCTGCTCTTCTCTAGAGCCCTTGTGCGGCGTTAGAGTACCCCGATCGGTTTGGTCGCCGAAGAAGATCGACATCATTAGTGCACTCTCTGCCACCCAGTACACTGATTGCTTGTTCCGGGATCAGCGTGCAGGTATTTGGTCATGTTGTCTTGGCCTGAGCCAGAGTGGCTGTGGTTTCTGCAGTAGCCAGAGTAAAGATGTTGGTCTGGGTCAGCGGCGCTTGAAAGTCTTTCAGCGAGGTGCTGCTGGCCGGTTTCGATCACAAAACGTGCCTTCAGCTGTTTGCGGTCGGGGGTGAGCATGGAGAACATGATCCTGTTGCATGCCATGGCGCTGTTTCAGCTCCCGCATGCTGTCGGCGATGATGGTTTGCAGTGGGGTTGGGGCGTGCCTTGGCGGGCTTTGTAGGGGGCGGTTTGGCAGGCGGTGTGGGTGGTGTTGTGCGTGGTGCGGCCGGCGGCGGGGCTCTCTTTACGGCTTGGGGTGTAGGAGCTGGCTTGGTCGCTTCAATGCCTGTTTGCTTCAACCGGGGGGGCTGTTTGGGTGTTGGGTGCTGAGCTTTGGCTGGTCTGCTTGCCGCAGTTGCAACGGCCCTGGCCAGACTGAAAGCCGTTAGCGGGAGTGGTAGCGTGTAGAGTTCATGGGCTGCCGCGACCGCTATCTGGTGGCTTAGGGCCTGGGCCTTCGCTTCAGGGATATTCAGAAATTCCCCCAGTAGCTCGATATTCTCCTGGGTCTCCTCTCCGCTCCAGCTCTCTGCACTGCTGCGGGCCAGGGCGATACACAGCATCACGCTTAGTGCCTTGGGCTGGAAACTGTTAAACAGCCTCTGCGACTCTTGCACTAACTCGGGTAGTTCCCAGCGGCCACCCAAGGCCAGGTTAAGTGCCTCCAGAGTGAAACCAAAGGTCTCCAGTGCAGCATCTTCCCG
>AASF01002027.1 GCA_000168735.1 Candidatus Endoriftia persephone str. Hot96_1+Hot96_2
CACCCTGGTGATGTCCAACGCCGGCGCCACCGTGCTGCTGGTGCCACTGTCGGTCAACATCGCTATCGGCGCCGGTGCCAACCCCGCGGTGTTTGCCCTGACCGTGGCGATCGCCACCTCCAACTCTTTCCTCATCCCGACCCACCAGGTTAACGCCCTGATCATGGGCCCGGGCGGCTACCGGGTGCCCGACTTTATGAAAGGCCGGCGGCATCATGACGGTGCTGTTCCTGGTGGTCTCGCTGGTGATGCTGAACCTAGTGTTCTGAACCGACCGCCCCTCCATCCGGAGTGAGCGATCTCACCACAGACCGCGGATGGCGGCGATGCCCTGAGCGCCATGCTCACGGGCAGTGGAGAGCTGTTCCATCCCCATGCCACCAAGGGCGTAGACTGGGATATTCACCTGCTCCAGCAGGGGTCCGAAACTGCGCCCAGCCGAGCGGCCTCGCCTCGGGATGAGTGGCGGTGGGCAGCACCGACGAGAGCAGTGCATAGTCGAGGCCCAGTCGCTCAGCCTGCTTCAGCTCCTGCAGATCATGACAGGAAGCGCCCAGCAGTCCGGCCGCTTGCGGCCGCGCTGTCAATTCAAACAGCTGATGACGGTTCAGGTGGACACCATCCGGCAACGCGCGAACCAATCGAGGCTGCGCTGCGGCCGCGTTGATCAGCAGGCGCGCACCATGTGCCTGGTGATAGCGCCAACGCCTCCCCGAGGAAGGCTCCGGTATGCCACATCCGACAAGCCATGGGCACGCAGTTGGAGCAGGCGACAATCTCGTTTCAGAGCACGCTCAAGACGCGCACAAAACGCCTCCGGGTTAGTGGGATCCTCGCCGGTAATCAGATAACGCGAGGGGAGCTGCAGTGCCGCTGATGATGGGGCGGTCGGCGGCCGGGAAATAGCGCCGGCTCCATCGCCTCGGGCAGCACCCAGTTGAGAGGCTGCCCCTCCATGCCCCGCGGCTCTCCTTGATAGCTGAAGACCCGATAGACATCGAGCAGCACTGAGCACTCTGCATAGTGGTGAGTGACGCGGATCAGCGGTTCGAAGCGGCTGATCCGGATGCCCAGCTCCTCATACAGCTCGCGCCGCAGGGCCGCCTCCACCGACTCGCCGGGTTCCAGCTTGCCGCCGGGGAACTCCCACAGACCGCCCTGATGCAGATGCTCGTGGCGTTTGCTGATCAGGACGCGGCCAGCGCTATCGATAATCGCGGCTGCGGCAACGTGGATTAAGGTCAATTTTGAATGCTTAATTTTGAATTATGAATTCAACACTCACAATTCATAATCCCGTCAGGGTGCGGTATTCGGCGTTGATTTTGACATAGTCGTAGGAGAGGTCACAGGTGAGTACGCGGCTCTCCACCGCGCCTCGGGCCCAGGGCGCACCGCGATGGTGATCTCCTGCTGGTCCATTACCCGTTGTCCCGCCTCTTCCGTGTAGTCGCTGGCACGCTCGCCATCACGGACGATGCAAACGTCATCAAGCCAGATCTCGATCCGTTCGATATCCAGATCCTGGCAGACCGGGCGCGGGCCCCACCGGCAGGCCAGAATGGCGCCCCCAGTTGGGGGTCACTGGGCGAACAGCGCGGTCTTCACCAACGGCGAGTGGGCGATAGTGTAGGCGACCTGCCGTGCCTCCGCCCTCGTCTGCCGGCGTCGCTGACCAGGATCTCGACCAGCTTGGTGGCGCCCTCGGCGTCCCGCACCAGTTGCCCTGGCAAGTTCCATGCAGACCTCGCTCACTACCTCGCACAGACTGTTGAACGCAGGGGAGTCGGCATCGGTTACCCCTGCCGTGAGGCGAGACGCCACTGGCCAGCAGCATGCAGGCATCGTTGGTGGAGGTGTCACCATCCACACTGATGCTGTTGAAGGAGGGGTGCACGGCCTGCTCGAGGCACTGCTGCAGCAGAGCCGGCTGCACCGCCAGATCGGTCGCCAGATAGGCAAGCATGGTGGCCATATCGGGGCGGATCATACCGGCCCCCTTGGCGATGCCGGTGACAGTGATGGTCTCACCGTCGAGCTGGAACTGACGACTGATCAGCTTGGGACGGGTGTCGGTGGTCATGATCGCCCGCGAGGCCCTGCTGCCAACCATTCTCATCCAGATCGGCCTGTGCCTTGGGGATCGCGGCTTCGAAACAGGCCATCGGCAGGTTTTCACCTGATCACGCCCGTGGAGAACGGCAGCGTCTGGCTCGCCTCACAGCCGGTCGCCTGCGCCACCAGCGCGCAGCTACGCAGGGCATCGGTCATGCCTTGCACACCGGTCCCGGCATTGGCGTTGCCGGAGTTGACCAGCAGATAGCGCGGTGCGCCCGCCTGCAGATGGCGCTTGGCCAGCTGCACCGGGGCGGCGCAGAAGGCGTTGCGGGTGAAGACCCCGGCACAACTGCCGCCTTCTGCCAGTTCGATCAGCAGCAGGTCATCCCGCTCCGCATATTTAATGCCGGCGGCGGCGATACCGAGACGCACGCCGGGTACCGGAAAAGCCGTCTGGCCGTTCAACTGATCTGACCGTGACAGTGCTTGTATTTTTTACCTGAACCACAGGGACAGGGTTCGTTGCGCCCCACCTTGCGGCCTTCACGCACGAACGGCTGGTGCTCTTCCGGCCGCCGCCTCCGAATCTTTGGCGGGGGGCGCCTCCGCTTCATCGGGGAGCCCATGAAACTCTTCGTGCTTGAATTCAAACTCGTCA
>AASF01002026.1 GCA_000168735.1 Candidatus Endoriftia persephone str. Hot96_1+Hot96_2
GATCATCCGCCAGGGCATAGATACCGATACCGCGCGCAAGATAGTCAAGGCGATCAAGGCCACCAAGATCAAGGTGCAGGCGCAGATCCAGGGTGAGCAGGTGCGGGTGAACGGCAAGAAGCGGGACGACCCTGCAGCAGATTATTCGCCACGCCTCAGAGAAAGGCGGACTACGGGCTGCCTCTACAGTTTCAAAACTTCAGGGATTAACTCATGCAATATTATCGTTTGCGAAATCGCCTCAGGCGGGTTGCGGCACCACTACTGGGTGGGATGCTGCTATTTTCCGGGCTGGTGGTTGCCGCTGACAGGGCGGAGATCGAGCTGGTCAGGCAGGGGGTTCGGCAAACTGCTGGGAGGGGAGACGCCCGACAGTATCCAGCCCCTTCGGTGATACAGGGGGTCTACGAGGTGATGATCGGGCCGCGTCTGGTCTACGTCAGCGCCGATGGAAAATATCTGCTCAATGGCAAGCTGTTCGATATCGAGACCCGTGAGGATCTGACTACCCCCAAGGTTGCCAAAGCGAAGGCGCGGGCGATTGAGGCGGTGGGTGAAGAGAATATGGTGATCTTTGCGCCAGAGAAGTTTGAGCACACGGTGACGGTGTTCACCGACATCGATTGCGGCTACTGCCGCAAGCTGCACAGTGAGATAGGCCAGTACAATGATCTTGGCATCCGCGTGCGGCTACATGATGGTTCCCACGTGCCCGGGGTGGGCAGTAGCTCCTTCGACAAGGCGGTCGCTGTCTGGTGTGCCGACGACCGTCAGAAGGCGATGACGCTCTCGAAAGCGGGCAAACAGGTTGAGCAAAAAAAGTGTGAAAACCCGATCATCCAGCAACATGGAACTGGGGCAACTGCTGGGCGTGACCGGTACCCCCGCGATCTTCTTTGACGATGGCGAACTGCTACCGGGCTATGTGCCCTGCAAAGCGCATGCTCTCCTATTTGAAGGCGAAACAATCCCAGTAGCAGCACGCAACGAATCGATGTCAGCTGAGAGGGGGCTTTGGCGCCCTCTTTGTATATTTGCAGCTGTGCAATAGAGATTAATATCATCGGATAGTTGCCGCTTAATGGGTGGCGCGGATCGAAACAGCCAAGTTTGGGACAGGGGGGACACGTGGAGTTAGCGGTTGTGATGCGTACTGATACGGGAGTGGTACGCCAACGCAATGAGGATGCGGTGGGAGCAGATCCTGATGCTGGCATCGTTATCCTCGCGGATGGTATGGGCGGCGCCAATGCCGGCGATGTGGCGAGCAACCTGGCGGTCAACCTGCTGCTCAACCGGCTGCTGGATACTCCCGGTGTCGCCAGTGGTCCGGTGGATTGTGATCAGTTGCGCCTGACGGTCCAGGAGGTCAACTCCGCGATCTATTCAGCGGCCCAGGAGATGCCCGAGTGCAAGGGTATGGGCACCACCCTGGTGTTTTGGGCATGTTTCGTGGAAACGATCTGATCTACGGCCATGTGGGTGACTCCCGTCTCTACCGTTTACGCGGAGGGGAGCTGGAGATGCTGACCCGTGACCACTCACTGGTCGAGGAGCTGGTTGCTCAGGAGGTCTTCTCCTCCACCGAAGAAGGCGCGCAGGTCAGGGGTGCCGGGCAGCGTGCTCTCACGTGCCTATGGCATCTTCCCCTATGTCGAGGTGGATCTGGAGAAGACACGCCTGGAGACGGGCGATCTCTACCTGCTCTGCACCGACGGACTGAACGGTATGCTAAGCTCGAACGAGATTCACGAATATTTGATGGCAGGCGATGAAGATCTGGAACAGACGGCCGATCAGCTGATAGAGGCCGCCTGTGAGAAGGGTGGCATGGATAATGTCTCTGTCATCCTTGTCAGAGTTTGGGACGACAAGGAGGCCGAGCTTCTGCAGCAATAGTGGGGAACCGGTGATGGAAAAACTCGTGATGATCGATAAAGGAAGGGTCTTGAGAGAGGTCGATCTCAGTGGTAAGCGGGTGATGATTGGAAGGGATCCGATGAGTGATGTCTGCCTCAATGACACCTCGGTCAGCCGCCACCACGCCGCGGTGGTGCGCATCTTCAACGAATATTTTCTGGAAGACCTGCGTAGTACCAACGGCACCAAACTCAACGGCCACGAGATCCGCAAACACTTCCTCAAGCATGGCGACCGAATCAACTTGGGCGTCTTTGAGTTTGAATTTCAGGTGGGCGAGGATAGAGCACAAGAGCCTGAGCTGGATCGAACTGTGGTGCTTCATCCCGGCGGATCAACGCCGCCCAGCCACTGTGGAAAAAACAGCGCATCAAGCGCTAGCGGCGCATGTACTCTATCTGGATGGTCCTGAACGAGGCAAGCAGCAGGCATTGCAGGATCAGTTCTTTACCATCGGCAAGCCGGGCAGCGATCTGGCGCTGATCAACCGCCGCCACCGCAACTATGTGTTGCTCAAGCTGGCTGGCGATACCCTTCCCAAAGTGAATGGCACGCTGGTGCCGAGCGGGTGGCCATGAACTCCAGGATGGTGACCTGGTCGAGTTTGCCGAACACCGACTGCGTTTCTTCGCCTCTCCGGTGAACTCGGGCGCCGCCTGATCTCAAGCGGCTGCTGCGGCTATTAACGCGGCCATCAAATATCTCCGTATTTCGGCGATGCCCCTGACCGGCAAAGACGCTGTAGATCCATCCTTGGAAGCTTGACGGCAGCATCCCCGCTGCCGGACACCCCGCCGGTCAGGGGCATCGCCAATCGTGGGAAGCCCGACGTTAAATGTGGCCTGTGCTACTCATCTTCGAGTCGGAAGCCGATCTTCAGGGTGACCTGCCAGTGGGCCACTTCACCATCCTGAATATGACCGCGGCTCTCCACCACCTCAAACCAGTTCATGTTATGGATCGACTTTGCCGCACGCTTGATTGCATTGCGTACCGCATCGTCACTGCTCTCGCTGGATGAACCAACAATCTCGATCATCTTGTAGATATGCTCACTCACCTTTTTCTCCTCTGATTGGATCAATACACGACACCTGCCGAAGCCTCACGTCTGACAGAGTGTCTTCAGTCGGTAGATTTGCTCCAGCGCCTGCCTGGGGGTGAGGTTGTCTGGATTGATCTCCAGCAGCGCCTGTTCGACGACTGAATTCTGTGGTGTCTCCTGAAACAATAGCGGCAGCTGGTTCTGCTGCTGATCGGCGTGCTGCTGGGCCGCCTGTTCCAGCTCCTCCAGGCGCTGTCGCGCGCGCTGGATCACCGCTTTCGGCACCCCCGGCAGTGCTGCCACCTGCAGTCCATAGCTCTGATTCGCCGGCCCCTCCCTGACCGCATGCAGGAAGACGATGGAGTCGCCATGCTCCACCGCGTCGAGATGCACATTGACAATGCCGGGATACTCTTCGGGTAGGGTGGTCAGCTCGAAATAGTGGGTGGCGAACAGGGTGAAGGCGTGGATCTTGGTCGCCAGTTCTACCGCGCAGGACCAGGCCAGTGAGAGTCCGTCGAAGGTGGAGGTGCCACGGCCGATCTCGTCCATCAGCACCAGGCTCTGGTCGGTGGCATTGTGCAGAATGTTGGCGGTCTCCTCCATCTCCACCATGAAGGTGGAGCGTCCCCCCGCCAGATCGTCGGAGGCGCCGATGCGCGAGAAGATGCGGTCGATCGGCCCGATGCGCAGCGCGCTGGCTGGCACAAAACTGCCGCAGTAGGCGAGCAGGGCGATGATCGCGATCTGCCGCATGAAGGTCGACTTGCCGACCATGTCGGGTCCCGGTGATGATGAGGATGCGGCGCTGCTTGTCCAGCTCGATGCTGTTGGCGATAAACGGCTCGTGGCTGACCTGTTCCACCACCGGGTGACGGCCATCGCTGATCTGCATGCCGGATTCGTCGCTGAGTTCAGGGCGGCAGAGGTTGAGGCTCTCGGCGCGCTCCGCCAGATTGCAGAGAATATCCAGGCTGGCGAGCCCTTCGGCGCACTGCTGCAATGCAGCTAGCGACTCTGCCA
>AASF01002025.1 GCA_000168735.1 Candidatus Endoriftia persephone str. Hot96_1+Hot96_2
CTTGATCATGGCCGACTGGGTTGTCGTTGAGAAACTTGAGTGCAGATCTCGGAGTGCCATCGGTGTCTTCCCCCCGTTCCAGCCGCTGGAGCCATGTTGAGAAACTAGTTCCTGCTCTGATAGGCGTCAAGCCGGTGATTGGCTCGGTTATACTGCCGCCTCTATACGTAACCTAACTGATCGCCGATGAAACTGCTTGCCCTTGAGACAGCCGCCGAAGCCTGTTCCGCCGCCCTCTATCTGGAGGGTGAACTTACCAGCCGTTTTCAGGTAAAACCCCGCGGGCCACAGCGAACTGATCCTCACCATGATGGACGAGCTGCTGGCCGAGGCCAGTCTGCGCCCGAACCAGCTTGATGCGTTGGCCTTTGGCCGTGGTCCCGGCTCTTTCACCGGGGTGCGCATTGCCACCGGGGTGGTGCAGGGGGTGGCGTTTGCCGCCGGAGCCTGCCGGTAGTGCCGGGTCTCGACCCTGGCCGCGCTGGCGCAACGGGCGTTTCGTGAGCGTGGTGAACGCAGGTTGGCTGCCGGCAGTTTGATGCCCGGATGGGGGAACTCTACTGGGGCGCCTACTGGGTCGATGATGCGGGTATCGCACAGCTGCAGGGGCCAGGAACTGGTGGCTCAGGCCGACCAGGTAAGCCTGCCCAACGGGGAGGGCTGGTACGGCATCGGTGGCGGCTGGCAGGCCTATGGCGAACAGCTGCGTCCGCGGCTTGGCGCTCAACTCAAGGCCAGTGACGGCGAACTGCTGTGCCGGGCCGAAGAGGTAGCCCTGCTTGGTGTCGATGGCTTTGCCCGTGGCGAGGCCGGTGGCCGCCGAGGCCGCACTGCCAGTCTATCTACGTGATCAGGTGGCGAAGAAGCCCCGTTCCTGATTACGGCTCACCCCGGGCACGCATCGAGATTGTTCCAGCTCTCCAGAGCTGGGTACGGCTGGGTTTAGCTAGGCTCTCGCGTGGATCGAGAAGTAGCGGCCTGTCATCGGTGTTCAAATTGCCGAGTGAGGCATCAGGCGCATGCGGACGCGATGGGGTAGCTGTAATATTGAGGTGCGGCGCATCTAGCTGAATCTCGATCTGGCCAAGAAGTCACGTCAGTGTCTGGAGTGCGTCGTCGTACATGAGGTGTTGCACTTGGCTGGAGCGTCATCATAACAATCGGTTTCCGGCGCTGATGGGGCGTCTCATGCCGCCGTGGCCGGGTGTATCGGGAAGAGCTGAATCGCGCACCGCTGGCGCATAAGGATTGGTGTTACTGATCCCGCCTTCTCCATCCGCTCTCAGCCTTTGACCAAGCGCACGCAGCAACCCCAGTTGAATAGTAAAATTGCCGGTCAGGCCAGATCCAGGTAAGTACAACATGACACTGCTCAAGACGCTGACAACGAACCAAATCAAACGCTGGGCCGGTTCCCGATCCTATGGGCGTGGTGAGGCCTATTATCAAGATGAGCGGGTCCGTAACCTGCGGGAACGCCGGGGTAAGATCGCGGCGACGGTTAGAGGCACTCACAGCTACCATGTTCGGTTGTGGGGAGATGGCAAGGTTATCGATTACGATTGCGACTGCCCGGTGGGGCTGGGTGGCGATTTCTGCAAGCATTGTGTGGCGGTTGCACTGGCCTGGATGGAGGAGCAGGCGCCGGCTGGCAAGATGGCCAGATGCAGGCAGCCGAAACAGGCGGAAGCGGATCTGACTATGAAGGATGTGCGAGCCTGGGCTGCTGCTACAGGAGAGGGAGGCTCTGGCGGATATGCTCCTTGAGGCCGCCGTGGAAGATGAACAGCTCGTCGACCGGCTGATGCTCAAGGCTGCCGCAGCCCGGGGTGTGAACCTGGATACCTATAGAAAAATCATCGACCAGGCGATCGGTAGCGACGGATTCATCGATTACTATGCGATGCCCGACTATTACCGCGGCATGGACGGAGCGATCGATGCCATTGACGAACTCCTGGCCCAGGGCCATGCTGCCGCGGTGATCGAACTGAGCGAGTATGCTCTGCAACGGACGGCGTGCGCTATTGAGACTGTGGAGGATTCTAACGGCTACATGAGTCTGCTGTTGGAGCGACTGCAGGCACTGCATCTGAGTGCCTGCCGCCAAGGGCAAAACCTGACCAGGAGGCGCTGGCGGAACGGTTGTTCCCGTTGGGAGTTGAGTGGTGACTGGGATGTGTTTCAGGGCGCCATCAAGAGCTACGCCCCAGGTGTCGGGGATGCGGGGCCGCGAGCACTACCGCGCACTGGCCGAGGCCGAGTGGGCCAAGGTTCGGTCGCTCAAACCGGGTGAAAATGATCAGAGCCGATACTGTCGGCGTTTCTACATCACTAGCATCATGGAAAGCCTGGCCGAACAGAGCGGCGATATCGAGGCGCTGCGTGCAGGTCAAGAGCCAAGACCTGTCATCCAGTTACGCCTTCTACCAGATCGCCGAAATTTACCCGCAAGGCGCGGCCGCAGCGAGCAGGCGCTGGAATGGGCGGAGAGAGGCATCCAGGCCTTCGGCGATGAGGCGGATAGCCGCCTGCAGGATCTGCTGGCCGATATGTATCACCGTCGCAAGCGGTACGACGAGGCGATGACTCTGATCTGGCCCCAGTTTGAACAACGCCCCTACCTCAGCAACTATCAAAAGCTGAAAAAACATGCTGATCGCTACAAACACTGGCCCTACTGGCGTCAACGTGCCCTGGATCAGTTGCGGGCGGGCATCGAGCCGAGGGTGAAGAAGTCGCCGCGCGGCCAACGGCATTATCGTCCCGGGTCGGATCGCTCCAGGCTGGTGGAGATCTTTCTGTGGGAGAAAGAGATCGAGGCCGCCTGGCAAGAGGCTGTTGAAGGGGGGTGCAGTGAGGAACTCTGGCTCAGGCTGGCTGGCCTGCGGGAGAAGGAGCATCCTCGCGATGCAGTTGCTATCTATCAGAAGCTGATCGGCCCGATTGTGGAGCGCACCAACAACGATGCCTACGCCGAGGCCGCCGCCTTGCTGAGCCGGGTTG
>AASF01002024.1 GCA_000168735.1 Candidatus Endoriftia persephone str. Hot96_1+Hot96_2
TCAGGTGGAGTGGTGGAACAGTGCCGCCAGCAAGATATTCGGCTTCAGAAAGAAACGGAGTAGCGACCGCTCACTTGAAGAGCTGATCCCCGACCCGATGTTCCGGAAGTACCTGGCACAGGGTGATTACAGCCAACCGTTGCAAATGCCGGGGCCGCTGGACCACATACGCACCCTCGAGGTGCGCATCGTCCCCTACGGCAAGGGCAAACGCCTGTTGCAGGCGCGGGATGTGACCCGTCTGCAACAATTGGAGATTGTGCGCCGCGATTTCGTGGCCAATCTATCCCACGAGATGCGCACCCCGCTGACCGTCATTCACGGCTACCTGGAGACCCTGAACGACGCTGAAGATCCCGAATTCTCACCCTGGTGCCACATCATCAACCAGATGTACCAGCAGACCACGCGCATGCAACGCATCGTCGAGGATCTGCTGCTGCTGGCGCGCCTGGAGCGGGAGGACGCGCCGCAGAGGGACGAGCCGGTGGATGTGGCCCTGGCTGCTCACCACCATACAGAGCGAGGCTGAGGCGCTGAGTGGCGATCAGCACCACCACATCGAACTGGAGATCGTCGATGACTATCGCTTGCTCGGCGTGGAGCGGGAGCTCGACAGCGCCTTCTCCAACCTGGTGTTCAATGCAGTCCGCTATACCCCTGCCGGCGGGCTGATCCGAATGCGCTGGGAGCGCACCGAACAGGGCGCCTGTTTCTCGGTCACCGATAGCGGCATCGGCATCGACCCTGAGCACATACCCCGCTTGACCGAGCGCTTCTACCGGGTGGACGTGGCACGCTCACGCCGCAGCGGTGGCACCGGCCTGGGCCTTGCCATCGTCAAGCATGTGTTAACTCGCCACTGCGGTGAGTTGCAGGTAGAGAGCGAGCCCGGCAAGGGCAGCCGCTTCAGCTGTCTGTTTCCCACCTCGCGGGTGCTAGCCGAGGGGCATGGCGAGGCATCAGTTTACCCAACTACCCGGTCGCGCCAATCTTCGTGATGTTGTAAGCAGTCTGTCTACGCAAACCTCCGAGCCCCGTCACCTGAGCATCACCAGGATCAGTCTTCCGCTTTGGCACGAGTTACTGAAAAACAGATGGTTTTGTCAGCAAAATATTAACGACCATATCAACACCAAAAAGTATTCATTATGAAGCTGGAACAGGATATCCGCTGAATTCAACGCCTGAGCAACTACACCAGAGCGCTTTCACAGCTCAGAAAATTCATTGAAAAGGGTGACTTGATCAGAGGCTCCTTAGTCTGCTTCGTGAAGAGATAGAGTGTTTCCCGACGCTTGCATCCCGCCACTCCCAAGGGCGGTTTGTAACAAAACTGTCATAAAGCGCTCATTCCTGTGTAACACAACCATCCAATAATCTCCGCCACAAGCTCAAACCCTGGACTGGAGATAATTGTGATCAACAAGCGTTTCGCCCTCGCCGCACTGCTGGCTGCTTCCGCATCCGTCGCCACGGCAGCCGCATCGCGTGACTACATTTCCATCGTCGGCTCTTCCACCGTCTACCCCTTCGCCACCGGTGGTGGCCGAGACCTTCGGCAAAACCAGCAACTTCAAGAGCCCGAAGATCGAATCCACCGGTTCCGGTGGTGGTCTGAAGCTATTCTGCGCCGGAGTGGGTGTGGAGCATCCGGATATCACCAATGCCTCCCGCCGGATTAAGAAGTCCGAGGTCGAGCGCTGCAGCAAGCAGGGTGTGAACGACATTGTCGAGGTGAAGATCGGCTACGACGGCATCGCCATCGCCAACTCGAAACATGCAGCTCAGTTCGAACTGACCCGCCGGGATCTCTTTCTGGCCCCTGGCCAAGCAGGTTCCCGGTCCTGACGGCAAGCTGATCGACAATCCCAATAAGACCTGGAAGGGAGGTCAATCCGGCCCTGCCGAATACCAAGATCGAGGTACTAGGGCCGCCGCCCACCTCCGGCACCCGCGACGCCTTCGCTGATCTGGTGATGGGCGCTGGCGCCAAGGCCTTCTCCGACCTGAAGGCCCTGCGCAAGGCTAAGGGCGAGGACCAGGTCAAACCGCTGATGGCCAAGCTCGGGCATCCCCGAGCGCGCCTACAACAAGAAGGGCAAGAAGGTGTTCAAGGCAGTGGCCCACGCGATTCGTGAGGACGGCGCCTACATCGAGGCCGGTGAGAACGACAACCTGATCGTGCAGAAGCTAGAGGCCAACCCCAACGCTCTGGGGGTATTCGGCTTCAGCTTCCTCGACCAAAACAGCGACAAGGTGCAGGGTTCCAAGATCGAGGGTGTGGTGCCTGAATTCGAGTCCATCGCCGACGGCTCCTACCCGGTATCCCGTCCGCTCTTCTTCTATGTAAAGAAGGCTCACATCGGCAAGATCCCCGGCATCAGCGAATACCTTTCTGAGTTCACCTCTGAAAAGGCCTGGGGTGACGAGGGCTATCTGGGCCGACAAAGGCATGATTCCCATGCCAAAGGCGGAGCGCGATGCCTTCGCCAGCGACGTCAGATCGTTAAAGAACCTGCAGCTCAAATGAGCGAGTGGGATTGAGGTGCCGGGAATTTCCCCGGCCACCCTTGATAGATTATGCACTACACAACCCTGATCCTGCTGCTAGCGATCCTGACCAGCCTGGCCTATCAGTTGGGACGCCGACGTTCTCACACCCTGGTGGGAGGCCCTACCAGGGTCCGGCAGCTGCACTCTTTGCCCAGCTACTACGGCTTCTACACGGCCATCTGGTGCGGACTCCCGGCGCTGCTGGTGCTGGGGCTCTGGCTAATTTTCGAGCCCAACATCATTACCAGCCTAGTGGTGGCGGAGCTGCCCGAGGTGACCCGCAACCTGCCTGAGGCGGAGCTGGGTCTGGTGATCAACGACATCAAGAACCTGGCGGCGGGCAATATCGTCTCCACTGAGATCGGTCCCGCGATACAGGCAGCCGCGGATCACCTGCAAAGTCTCGAGCGCACCTCGGCGGCCGCCTTGACCGTGCTGATCCTAGTCCTGGCGATGCTGGGCACGAGCTACGCCTGGCGCTTCATCTCGCCGGAACTACGCGCCCGCAACCGGGTGGAGGGCGTGCTCAAGGCCCTGCTCATCACCAGTTCCACCATCGCCATCTTCACCACCATCGGCATCGTGCTGTCGGTGCTGTTCGAGGCGCTGCGCTTCTTTCGGCAGATTCCACTCAGCGAGTTCCTGTTCGGCCTGACGTGGAGTCCGCAGATGGCGATCCGCGCCGATCAGGTGGGCTCCTCGGGCGCCTTCGGCTCCATCCCCCTATTTGCCGGCACCCTGCTGATTTCCTTCATCGCCATGCTGGTAGCGGTGCCCATCGGACTGATGTCGGCCATCTACCTCTCCGAATACGCGGGGCGCAGGCTGCGGGCTGTCGCCAAGCCGGTGCTGGAGATCCTGGCCGGGATTCCCACCGTGGTCTACGGCTTCTTCGCAGCACTCACAGTGGCGCCCTTCATTCGCAACAGCGGCGGGCTGCTGGGACTCGACGTCTCCTCCGAAAGCGCTCTGGCCGCCGGACTGGTGATGGGCATCATGATCATTCCCTTCGTCTCATCGCTCTCCGACGACGTGATCACCGCCGTCCCCCAGGCGCTGCGCGACGCCTCCTACGGTCTCGGCGCGACCCGTTCCGAGACCATCCGGCAGGTGATCATCCCCGCGGCGCTGCCGGGCATCGTTGGCGGCATCCTGCTGGCGGTCTCCCGGGCCATCGGCGAGACCATGATCGTGGTGATGGCGGCGGGCCTGTCGGCCAATCTCACCGCCAATCCACTGCAGAGTGTGACTACGGTGACGGTGCAGATCGTGACCCTGCTGGTGGGTGACCAGGAGTTCGACAGCCCCAAGACCCTGGCCGCCTTTGCCTTGGGACTGCTGTTGTTCGTGGTCACCCTGGTGTTGAACCTGGTGGCTCTGCATGTGGTGCGAAAATATCGGGAGCAGTATGAATAATCCGATCGGTTCGGGGGCCACGGCCACCGAAAAAGTTAAAGCCTCCCTGGCCGCCCGTTACCGGCGTGAACGGCGCTTCAAAGCCATCGGGATCGGGGCCGTCTGTGTGGGGCTGCTGTTCGTCAGCTTTTTATTCGTCAGTATTGTCAGCAAAGGCTATACCGCCTTTTGGCAGACTCAGATCCGGCTGGATATCCATTTCGATGCCGCCGTGATCGACCCCAGCGGGAACAGAGACCTAACCGAACTGGGGCATGCGGACTACGCCAGCCTGATCAAGCAGAGTCTGCGTAAACGCTTCCCGGAGGTTAAAAACCGGCGCGAGAAGCGAACCCTATACAAGTTGGTAAGTAGTGGTGCGGCGTTCGATCTGCGCGCCAGGGTGCTCGCCGATCCAGACCTGATCGGCACCCGCCAAACCCTGTGGCTGCTGGCGGACGACGATCTGGACATGCTGGTCAAGGGGCAGATCGACCGTTCGCTGCCGGAAAACGAGCGCCGACTGAAAGACCAGGTAATCGGCTGGATCGATGCCCTCAGCGCCCAGGGAGCGGTCGAACTGAAGTTCAACAGCACCTTCTTCACCAATGGCGACTCGCGGGAACCCGAGCAAGCCGGCATCGGCGGCGCGCTGATGGGCTCGCTCTACACCCTGCTCATCACCCTGCTGCTCGCCTTCCCAATCGGCGTGGCGACGTCGGTCTATCTGGAGGAATTCGCCCCCCGCAACTGCTGGACCGACCTCATCGAGGGTCAACATCAACAACCTCGCGGCGGTGCCCTCCATCGTGTTCGGCCTGCTGGGGCTGGCGGTGTTCATCAATTTCTTCGGCCTGCCCCGCTCGGCGCCCCTAGTGGGCGGCTTGGTGCTGACCCTGATGACCCTGCCCACCATCATCATCGCCAGCCGTGCGGCACTCAAATCGGTACCGCCCTCGATCCGCGAAGCGGCCCTGGGAGTGGGGGCATCGAAGATGCAGATGGTGTTCCACCACGTGCTACCGATGGCTCTGCCGGGGATGCTTACCGGCACCATCATTGGCATGGCCCAAGCCCTGGGTGAATCGGCGCCGCTGCTGATGATCGGTATGGTGGCCTTCATCGTCGATATTCCCGGCGGACCGCTGGATC
>AASF01002023.1 GCA_000168735.1 Candidatus Endoriftia persephone str. Hot96_1+Hot96_2
CTGAAATTGAAGCGGCTCAGCCAGGCCCTGGAGTTGAACTCATAGCGTCCGACGGTGATGATGTCGCGGCCGTCGGAGATCTCTTCCCAGGCGGTCTTGCTGCCGTCCAGGGCGTCGCGGGATTGATCAACGTAGGCGATCTCGACACTCGGACCGATGCGCAGTTCGCCGCCATCGGGCTGCTCCTCGCCGGTGAGCATGCGGAACAGGGTGGTCTTGCCGGCGCCGTTGGGGCCGATGATGCCGAGCGATGCCGCCCCGTGGCAGATTGAAGCTAAGCTCATCGTAGAGCACTCGGTCGCCGTAGGCCTTCTTCAGCTGGTTGGCCTCGATCACCAGCTCGCCGAGGCGCTCGCCGGGCGGGATGTAGATCTCGTTGGTTTCGTTGCGGGCCTGGAACTCTTGGCTCTGCAACTCCTCGAAGCGTGCCAGACGTGCCTTGCTCTTGGCGTGGCGCCCCTTGGGGTTGGAGCGTACCCACTCCAGCTCGTGTTTCATGCTCTTGACCCGGGCCGCCTCGCTCTTCTGCTCCTGCTCGCAGGCGCGCCTCCTTCTGCTCCAGCCAGGAGGAGTAGTTGCCCTCCCAGGGGATGCCGTAGCCCCGGTCCAACTCCAGGATCCAGCCCGACACGTTGTCGAGGAAGTAGCGGTCATGGGTCACCGCTACCACGGTGCCGCTGTATTCGTGCAGGAAAGCGCTCCAACCAGGCCACCGACTCGGCGTCGAGATGGTTGGTCGGCTCGTCCAGCAGCAGCATGTCGGGCTTCTCCAGCAGCAGCTTGCACAGTGCCCACCCGCCGCCGCTCGCCGCCGGAGGAGGGTGCTCACGTCGGCCTCCCAGGGCGGCAGCCGCAGTGCGTCGGCGGCGATCTCTAGCTGGCGCTCGATGTTGTGGCCGTCGCTGGTTTGGATGATGTTCTCCAGCTCCGCCTGCTCCTTGGCCAGGGCGTCGAAATCGGCATCGGGCTCGGCGTAGGCGGCGTAGACTTCATCGAGACGGGTTAGCGCCCGCTTCACCTCGCCCAGCGCCTCCTCCAGGTTGCCGCGCACATCTTTGCTCTCGTCGAGCTGAGGCTCCTGGGGCAGATAACCGATCCGGGTCCCCGGCTGGGGCCGCGCCTCCCCCTCGATATCGGTATCGATCCCGGCCATGATTCGCAGCAGGGTCGACTTGCCTGAGCCGTTGAGACCCAGCACGCCGATCTTGGCGCCAGGAAAGAAAGAGAGGGAGATATCGCGCAGGATCTCGCGCTTGGGCGGGACGATCTTGCCCACCCGGTTCATGGTGTAGATGTATTGGGCCATGGTCTCGGTCTTGGATTCCAGAAAAGAGAAAGGACAGGCGACGATTTTCGCACAAATCGGCGGCGGGCATCACCAGAGATGTAGCTTGGGGGGAGGAACAAATCCCAACTGGTGCCTGCCGCCAGCCACTCACCTGTAGGTCCGGCTTCAGCCGCACTTGTTTGTCCGGCTAAAGCCGCACCTACGAGGGTCCGATTATCCTTGTCACACCGCAGAGCGGTGTGGCGTACCTTAAGCATTCTTACCGAGGCCAGCTTGATCCTGCATGAGCTGTCGAGGCTGGACAAGGGGGAGATCATCCCGCTTCCCTCCGAGGAATCCGCAGCGGAGCTGGCGGGGATATCACCCAGTGGTGCACAGTGGTAATTTGCAGGCCTGCAGCAACTCATCGACCTCCTCCCGGGGTACCGGGTGCGAGTAGTAGAACCCCTGTCCCAACTGACAGCCCATGGCGGCTAGGGCCTGGGCCTGGGCCTCGGTTTCGATACCCTCGGCCACCACCTCCATTTGGAACCCATGGGCGATGCGGATAATGCTCGCCACCAGTGCGGACTGGGCGGTGTCATTCAGGAAACCAGCGACGAAACTGCGGTCGATCTTGAGCACCTGGGCTGGCAGGCGGTGGAGATAGGCCAGTGAGGAATAACCGGTTCCAAAGTCGTCCAGAGCGACCTTGAAGCCCATCCCACGCAGGCGATTCAGCACCTGTCCCGCGGATTCCGGGGTCGCGCAGCAGTAGGCTCTCAGTGATCTCTAGGCGAATCTGCTCCGGCCTCACTCCGGCCGCCTTAGTGGTAGACAACAGACAGTCCATGAAATCACCTTGGGCAAAATGCTTGCAGGAGAGGTTCACCGCCAGATGGAGACTATCCATGGTGTCTGTGGCAAAGCGGCTGCGCCAGTCCACTAGGGCCGCGCAGGCCTGCTCCAGCATGTGGCGGTCGATGTCGCGCACTATCCCGGCCTCTTCCGCGGCGGGAATGAATTCCCCCAGGGAGATTATGCCTCGCTCGGGGTGGCGCCAGCGCGCTAGTACCTCGAAGCCGTGGATGGTCCCGTCGGTCAAGTCCACGATGGGTTGGTACCAGGCCTCGATCTGGCCCTCGACAACGGCGGCCCGCAGGTCCTGCTCCAAGGTCAGGACTTGCTGTGCGGCACTGTGCATCCCCACATCAAAGATCACGGTACGCCCCGTGCCCTCGGCTTTGGCCTGGTACATCGCGGTGTCGGCGTCGCGCAGCAGGCCATCGGGGCTTAGCTCCAGGGTATCGGTGAAGGCGATACCGATACTGGTGGAGGTGGTCACCCTGCGTCCATCAAGATTAAACGACTCTTCCAAGGCACGATGGATACGCTCGGCGATATGGGTGACGGTGGCTGGGTTAGCGACCTCTTCCAGCAACACTGTGAACTCGTCCCCTCCTAGGCGCGCCACGGTGTCCTGGGGGCGGACGCAGCCTGCAATGCGTCGCGCCGCCTCGCTTAGCAGCCGGTCCCCATGATCGTGCCCCAAGGCATCATTGATGGTTTCGAAGCGATCCAGGTCGAGAAACATCACCGCCGAAAGGACTTCCCCTTGACCTCGTCCCCCCCCCAAATGATGGCGCAGGCGATCCAGGAACAGACTACGGTTGGGCAGGCCGGTCAGCTCATCGTAAAAGGCCTGGTGCTCCAGACTCTGGCGGGCGAGATGGCGCTCAATCAGATTGCCGAGGATGTCGGCCACCGAGGTTAGGAAGAGCTGCTCCTGCTGGTCCCGGACATGACCCTCGGCGATATAGAGAGTAAATACGCCAAGCAGGCGTTCGCCGCTGTGGATGGGCATGCAGTAGTGGCCGTGGGCAGTCATGTTGGGATAACGGGTCTCGTGGCGCTCGTCCACGCAACCCGCGAACACCAGCTCGCGCGTGCTTGCGGCCCGCCCGCAGAGGCAGTGGCCGAAGGAGATCTGGGCGCAAGGCATCGAGCAAAACCGGGGCCCAGCCCTACCTGTGCAGCCATGTGCAGGCTCTCAGTCTCGGGATCCGCCAGGAACACCGCCCCCCTGGGGCTCCAGGTCGGCCAGGGAGCTACGCGTGGTCACCTCCAGGATGCGGTGCAGACGCGATTCGAAGGGCATCTCCGCGAGGGAGATCTCGAGGATATCGCCCAAGGGTGCGCTCATTGTCCAGTTCGCGCTTCAGTTTGCCCTCCATGGCCACACGCTGCCGTGCGCCATCGCCCGGTCAGGACGTAGCCCCAGATGCCTCCCCCCAGCCCGAGGAACCAGATCAGGCCATAACCCAGCCAGACGCCCATGCGCTGTCGGGCCATGATTGCCTGCAAGGGGTCCAGGGGCACCCTCACCGAGAGTCCACCGAGGATTTCGCCGGTCTTCACGCCCTGTCCTCGATGGCAGTCCAGGCACTCTGCCGAGGCGATGCGTGGTCGCAGTTCGCGCCACCAACGTTTGCCCTCCTCGACTACCATCTCCCCCCACTCCGATGCTCCGGAGCGAATGCGACGCAGGGCCTCTCGCTCCCAGGTGTCTGGGGCATTTTTTTCGGATAGGGGATCGATGGCGACGGCCCGCACCCGCACCCGGTCACGGCCCGGCGTCATCTCGTCTACCAACCTGATCAGGTAGGAGGAGTTCACCAGGGTGAGTGTTCCGCTATTTGGACCAGGGATGTCCCGGTAGGAGAGGTGGGCGAGGTAGGGGTTGGGCTCCACCCCCTTGGCCACGGGTACGTAGATCCCACCGACATGGGTTACGAAATAGCGCATGGCGGCCTGGGTTTCCAGTGCCGCTCGCGCCTGATTGCGCCCTTCGTCCAACAGAACCCCCCCCTGCTGCCACAGGTTCCAGGCCAGGGTCCCACCGAGCGCGAGGGTCCAGAGCATCGCTGCGGCGAAACCCAAGATACGGCGGCGTTTAGTGGAAACTCGTAAGGAAGGATCGTTGGTCATAATGTCGACTGCTCGGCTGGGCATCCCTTACTTTGACTGAATGTTATGAGCTAGCGGCATGGCGTGGCACGCAGCTCTCGAGACTCACAACCGCCCAGTGTGGATGATGAGGTATAGGATGTCCATTCCCAGAGATGAGTAGGGATTCAGGCACGAGCATTGATC
>AASF01002022.1 GCA_000168735.1 Candidatus Endoriftia persephone str. Hot96_1+Hot96_2
GCCTTGATCCCGGTGATCGGCTCCGCCTCAGGCTGCAATAGTGGCCAGAGGCGCAGTGCCGTCCATGATCCTGACGGCTACCCCAGTGAGAGGGCGATGACCCGGTCGTCGTAGCTGGGCTGGGCATCGGAGTCGAGCGGCCAGGCCTCGATCACGCCGATTCGCAGGCCGCTACCTGCCAATGCGTGGGCTAGGCTAGCGCCCACCATGCCGCCGCCGACGATCAGAATATCGTAGTCAATCTGCATCTTATTCCGCCCATCAGGGCCTCGATCTCATCAATCTCTTTCGGCGCATCTTTGGAGAGGATCTCATGACCACCCTTGGTGACCACCAGGTCATCTTCGATGCGAATGCCGATGCCCCACCACTTTTTGGCCACTCCGGAGCTGTTGGCCGGGATGTAGAGCCCGGGTTCGATGGTGAGCGCCATGCCGGGCTCTAGCAGCCGCCACTCCCCATCGACTTTGTAGTCACCCACATCGTGCACATCCATGCCGAGCCAGTGGCCGGTCTTGTGTGGATAGAACTTTTTGTACTTCTCCTCGCGAATCAGCTTGGCCGGCGTCCCCTTCAGCAGGCCGAGCTTGACCAATCCGCGAGTGATGGCGCGCACCGCCGCCTGATGCGGCGCCTCCCAAGAGTTGCCGGGTTTGACCTGGGCAATCGCCGCCTTCTGCGCCGCCAGCACCAGTTCGTAGAGCTGGCGCTGGGGTTTGCTGAAGACGCCATTCACCGGATAGCTGCGGGTGATGTCGGAAGCGTAGTAGTCGAGTTCGCAGCCGGCATCGATCAGCACTAGATCACCCTCCTTGAGTGGATCCTGATTGTCTGATGTAGTGCAACACGCAGTGCGTTGTCACCACCGGCGACTGATTGGTGGGTAGGCCTGGTAGCTGCTGCCCCCGGCATCACCACACACGGTCGATGAACTCTGCCTCCAGATTGGTATTCCCGGGAGACCGGGACGGCAGCGTTGCATCAGCCAGTTTATGCCCCCGCGCAGAGATACGCGCCGCATCGCGCAGTCGCCTTGATCGTCGGAGCGGCTCTTGCTAGAGACGTATGTCATGCAGGTAGTGGTCGAGGGCGACGATCTCCAGCGGGCCCTGGCAGGCCGCTGCGCGATTTGGCAGCGGATGCGTGCTGATCCAGCTGGAGAGGCGCTGGCTCCAGCTCCGGCATTGCAACCCATCGAGTAGAAGACCCGCTCGCACTGCTCGAGCATACGCGGCAGGATGTCGTCCAGATCGCCGATCGGGCAAGGAGTCGTCGGCGCCATAGGTTTCAACTGCGCCCTCCTGGCCGGCGCGGGAGCCGTCCCACTGCTCTTTTTTGGGGTCGCTGTTCACGGCAGAAGAGGATGTACTCCGCCTGTTTGCGGCCAGTGATCAGCACCACCACTGCCTCCGGCTCGGGGGAAGCCCCGTGAGGTAGTAGAAGTCGCTATCGGCGCGGTAGGGAAAGTGCACATCGCGGTTACGCACCGATTCTGGCGCGGTGGGCAGGATCGCGATGCTACCCGCCCCCATCATCCGCATCAGCTGCTTACGTCGACGCTTGAACTCAGCCGGCCTCATGCGATGCCTCCTCTTCCGAGCGTAACTCCTCACGCACCAGCAGCGCGCCCACACGGACGAACTCGGTCAGTTCCATTAGATCCGCCTCGACAGACTCACCCAGACTCGATCGGTTCAGAATCCAGCCGAGTCAGCTCGGTGAGATCCGCCACTACCTCACGACCATCTTCTGCGAGTTTCTCCTCGGGTCACTCCTGCCATGCCGAGACCAAACAGGTAGCCCTGACACCACTCTGAAAGCGCCTGCGCGCGCCCTTTCGACTGGCACATTTTCAGAAGGAAGGAAAGGGGCAAAAGCGAGACCTTCGTCGCCAATCTGCCGCTCAGTTATCTGGTAGAGTTGGCCGAGGTAACTGACGCATTTCCTTGACCAGCAGGTCTCCGTTCGGCAACTCACTAAACAACTCTTCAAACCAAGCAACGTGGGCATCGGTGTGTGCCGCACACAAGCAGCGCGGAGATCACACCATGCAATTCTGCCGCGCCCACCTGCAGATGCAAGGATGAGAGCAGCTGATCGAAGCGGGAATAGTCGGGTGGTTCTGGGAGCGAATTAAGGGGGC
>AASF01002021.1 GCA_000168735.1 Candidatus Endoriftia persephone str. Hot96_1+Hot96_2
TAACGAATTCGCCCTTGATCACAAAGATTACGCCGATACCGGCGGAGGAGTTGGCGGTACGGGGCAGCTACGAAGATGCCGAGCACCATGGGCGACGATGACAGAGACCATGGTAGGTCATCGGCGGCATCGCGATGAACATCGAGATGCCGGCCATGACTGGCGCTGAATGCCAGTGTGGCAGAGAGCAGCATATAGGTGTTCTTCAGCACCTTATTACTCGCCAGTACCGATTCCTGGGTACGGGTAGAGGTGAAATCAATCTGGTTCATGTCGGCTTTGCCTCCTGGGGTAAATGCCAGCAAATCAATAGGTTGTATATAAGACACTGGATATCCGTTTCGGTTCCGCAAGGGATACATCTATCCAGCCAAAGATCAACACGATGAAAATAGAGTTTCGACTGGGCATTTTCAAGTCGCATTTCAGGTATCCTAGCGCGCTCTTGGGAGAGGTGGCAGAGCGGTTGAATGCACCGGTCTTGAAAACCGGCGTGGGGTTTGGTAGCCCACCCAGGGGTTCGAATCCNCATGCCTCTGCCGCCACTCCAATCAAGCATAACTCCNATTAGTGCGTGATGATGTGTTATTTGGTAACACTTAGCACCGTTTACTGGAAGTTTGTCTGAGCATTTTCTGAAAGTCTGCCGGCCTTGCGATGTAACAGCACACTGTGGTGTAGCGCAATGATGTGGTCGGCCAGAGCATGGTTACCCGCATACAACAGCCCGCGATGGTTCATGAAGGTGGAATCCGGTCGGTTGAGATCCATGGGTCGGCCGTATATGTCGGAGGCCACGGCCCCAGCCTCATGGAAGCAGGCAGGCGGTAGCAGCATAGTCCCATAAACTGCCACCGCTATTGTCGCTGCGGGGGTATTTAAAGTAGCAGATATTGGGGTCTTCGAGGATGCCGCAGGCATTCATTACACCACCAGTGCGAAACTGAATATCGGAGCCGTTCAAGCCCAGTTGCCGGGCGATGTCATGTAAACCAGTCCGGGTATGTTCCAGCCAGGGATGTGACTGAAAACTGAAGTCGATACTCAGGATTAGGGGCTGTTTCGGGTCCAGGTCAGGGATCTGTATGGGGTGTCCATTTTTGTATGCCCCCTGGCCACGGATGGCATGAAACAGGGCTTGCTCCACCGGGTCATACGCCACACCGATCAGCGGGTCGCCATTCCGAGCCACCAGGGCAATAGAGACGGAAAAGCCCGGGAGTGTTGTTGATGAAGGCCAGCGTGCCGTCCCAGGGGATCGATACACCAGAAAGCGGGTTTTTTCTGGCGTTGACCGTCATCGGGGGATTCCTCCGCTGAGCAAAGCGAGATCATATTCAGCACAGCTGGGTTCTAGTATCTCCAAAATAGCGGCTTGAGCCCTTGTGGTCCACTTCAGTGACCACCTGACCAGCGGTGCTGGTGCCAGTCTCTTTGTGGTGAACCTGGATCTCGGTTTGTCCGGTGGGTTTTGATGATATGACCCTGCGGCATGGGCTGCGCTGAAGGCCAGTTGGCTCAGTTCGTAGAGTTGATCATTGCTGAAGAGCATGGGGTGTCCTGTAATTGGCTCACCACCTCATGGGCGAGGCGTTCGCTGTAACTGTGAATTTTCCAGTGGCCGGGACTCCAGCCTTTGAGGAAACGATAGAAATCGGTCCAGGCCACGCTATACAAGGGCCGCCAGACCGCTTCCACAGCCGCAGCATCGATCCGGGGATGGTGCAGAGCCAGGGCCTGTTTCAGGACAGCGAAGTAGGCGTTGAGCAGGGATTCCTCCCTGTGTTCGCATTCGTGTTCGTTAAGGCAGCTACCGATGAAATAGGCTACATCTTTCATGCCACAACCGCTGCCCACGTATTGAAAGTCCACTGCCGCGACCTGGGTTCCGTCCGGCGAGAAACAGAAATTGGCCAGCTTGGCATCGCCATGCACAAAGGTTTGGAAGGGGGCCTCGTTCAGGGTCCGGTCCAGAACCTCTGCAGCTTGCTTTAGTTCACCCTCCTCCATGGTGGCCAGTTCATCGGGGCGGGTGTCCCAGGTGCCAATAGGTGCCTATGTCCCACAGCCCTTCCGGTTTCTCGTCCATGAAGGTGGCATGGAAGTGGGCAAGCCAGCTCAGGCAGCGGATCATTTCGGCCTCGGTAACGCTGCCCTTGCGGGCCGGGTAACCGCTGCCGTCCAGATCTTCCAGCACCATCAACACTTCATCGTCGTGATGTTCCAGGGCCAGACAATGGGGGATACGGCAGTGATCATCACAGCGTGCGGCCCAATGTTCGTACCAGGCGGTTTCTACCTGATAGGAGTGCAGTTTGCGTTGGTGGGATCGATCGGTATTCCAGCCACGCGGGTGTCTGCTCTGATCCGGTAACCGTACGTGTTTGACCACCACGGTGTTCAGTTTCGAACCGATCAGGCCGTAGCGGTCGATACTACCGTAACCACTCCACAGACTTTGAATTGAACCGCCTTCGAACAGATCATCGGCGCTGGTGGCATTGAGGATGATGCGGCGTACGTGTGAATCCATGAATTAACGCTAATTAGGGAATATGGGCAATCATACCCTGAGCGGATACGGCTTCAATCAATGGTTACATTGGAATTCCGGGTGAAATTCCGGGGACAGTATACTTATGTCCCATTCACTGCAGCGCGAATGGCTCCCCGGTTTTCTACCCGGCTTTTGTGGCGTCAAAATCCGGCAAGTCAGTGACTCAGCTGCCTGGATAAACGGCGCGTCACCCAGTGGGCGGCCGGTGCGTGTATGAACCCGGATGTATTCCACGTCATCCTGAGCAGGCTCGGTGGGTAATTTGCCCAGTCCGGACACAATCGCACGCACGGGGTTCAACTCGACATATCGAATCGCCGCCGCAAGATGCGTTTCATTCATGGGGAAAGAGTGGAACCGCTTCTGCCAGAGGTGACCCCGCCAGCCATATCGAAAATTGACACGCCGGGTGTAACGGCGATGGGCCTCAGCCAAAGCGGTTCGCAAGCCGCTCTCTGTGTTTGGGGTCAACACGAGGTGGACATGGTTGGGCATCAGACAATACCACTCGGGCAATCCTTGCCATGCTGTTCCTCCCTGAATGGCCTGTAAAAAATCGGTGGTCTATGCTACTGCATCAGCGTCTTCTGGGAATAGGTATACTGTCCCCGGAATTCCACCCCGGAATTCCACCCCGGAATTTCGGAATTTCCCGTCAGGGCAGCGTCCTGGGAGAGTAGTTGTCTGGGATCAGCACTGTCGGATGGCGTTGAGCCAGGTCGTCGGTGCGCGGAAAGTCGAGAGTGTAGTGGAGGCCACGGCTTTCGCGGCGCATCTGCGCCGAGCGGATGATCAGATCGGCCACTTCCACCAGGTTGCGCAGCTCCAGCAGGTCATTGGTAACACGAAAGTTGCTGTAGTATTCACCAATCTCCATGCGCAACATGTCGACCCGACGTTTGGCTCGCTCCAGGCGCTTGTTGGAGCGGACTATGCCCACGTAGTCCCACATGAAGCGGCGCAGTTCATCCCAGTTATGGGCCACCACCACCTCTTCATCAGAGTCGGTCACCCGGCTCTCGTCCCAGTGAGGCAACTCACCGGGTATCTCTACCTGGTCTGCCTGTTCGCTAATATCTTTGGCGGCCTGCCCGGCAAACACTAGGCACTCAAGCAGCGAGTTGCTGGCCATCCGATTAGCGCCATGCAGGCCGGTGTAGGCAGTTTCACCGATAGCGTAGAGCCCCGGCAGATCGGTCTGCGCGTGATGATCGGTGTAGATGCCACCGCAGGTGTAGTGGGCGGCGGGCACCCACCGGAATCGGTTCCGCGGGTGATGTCGATCCCCAAGTCGCGGCAGCGGCTGGTAGCATGGTGGGGAAGTGTTCGGTGATGAACTCAGCCGGCTTGTGGCTGATATCGAGGAACAGGCATTCGGCGCCGATACGTTTCATCTCATGGTCGATGGCGCGGGCGACGATATCTCGCGGGGCGAGTTCTCCGCGCCGGTCGAAGCGCTGCATGAAACGCTCCCCGTTGGGCAGCAACAGCCGGCCCCCTTCACCGCGCACCGCCTCGCTGATCAGAAAGTTACGTGCCTCGGGATGGTAGAGGCAGGTGGGGTGAAACTGGATGAACTCCATGTTGGCGACCCGACAGCCAGCGCTGCCAGGCCATGGCGATGCCGTCGCCGGTAGAGACGTCCGGATTACTGGTGTAGAGGTAGACCTTGCTCGCGCCACCGGAGGCGATCACTACAAAACGGGCGCGGAAGGTCTTAACCCGGCCCTGTTTCTGGTTAAGAATGTAGGCTCCCACACAGCGGTTGACGCCGCTCTGGCGGCGCTTGCGGTTGGTGATCAGGTCGATGGCGATATGGTATTCGAACAGCTCCACGTTGGCGCGCGCCATCACCTGGGCCTCGAGGGTGGTCTCCACCTCGCGGCCGGTGGCATCTGCGGCGTGGATCACCCGCCGGTGGGAGTGCCCCCCTTCACGAGTCAGATGGTAGCCGCCGCTACTGGCCGAGTTGTCGTCACGGGTGAACTTGGCACCGTTTTCCATCAGCCAGCGGATATTCTCCGGGCCCTGTTCCACCACCAGTTGAACCGTCTTCTCTTCGCAGAGCCCGGCGCCGGCGTTAAGGGTGTCCTCCACATGGGAGGAGAGGGTATCCTCCTCGTCTAGCACCGCAGAGATGCCCCCCTGGGCATAGAATGTGCTGCCCTCTTCGAGTTGGCGTTTGGAGATTACCGCGACTTTCAGATCAGGGTGCAGACGCAGCGCCAGGGAAAGACCCGGCAGCACCCGCTGCCGATGATCAAAACGTCGTGCTGATGGTCGGTGGACATGATTGCGGAGGCCTACTATTACAGCGATAATGCGACTCGCATTGCATCGCCGCATCCTAGCCTAAATCAAGGGCTTGTAGAACAGAATTAATCTACCGGTAGATGCGGCGAACTATTCAGAATCTGGAGTGTCAATCAGACTGAGCGCAGGGACGTGTCAGGTCATGAGGGAGGGTAGGGCCCGGATGGGCGAGCGACAAGTGGATCAGGAACTGGTCATCCGTGTGCAGAAGGGCGACAAAAAGGCATTTGACCTGCTTGGTGCTCAAGTATCAGCAGAAGATCGCGAATCTGATCTCCCGTTACATTCGGGATCCACACGAGGTGCTGGACGTTACCCAGGAGGCTTTTATTAAGGCCTACCGGGCGCTCCCTAGATTTCGTGGTGACAGCGCTTTCTACACTTGGCTGTACCGGATTGCGATTAATACCGCAAAGAACCACCTCGTTGCCCAGAGTCGTCGCCCGCCGAGTGGGGATGTGGAGCCCGAGATCGCCGAACAGCTGGATGAGGGGCATCGTCTGAAAGAGTACGGCACACCGGAAAATCATCTGCTCAGCAGCGAGATCAGTGCCGCCGTTCAGGATGCCATCGACGCGCTTCCGCAAGACCTGCGCACTGCCATCATCCTGCGTGAACTGGAAGGCATGAGTTACGAGGAGATCGCTGAGGCGATGTCCTGCCCGGTGGGAACTGTGAGATCCCGTATCTTCCGGGCGCGAGAGGCGATAGACAAACGGTTACAACCGTTGATTAACCCATAAGCACGGGTGGTGAGATGAGCGAACAAGAACGCGAAAAAGTATCTGCACTGGTGGATGACGAGCTAAGCGAACACGAAATCAGCCGGCACATCGGTCGGCTGCTTGAAACACCGTCAGAGCAACAGGCCTGGGCCCGTTATCATCTAATAGGCGATGCGATGCGTCAGGAACTGGGTTCGCTGGTGCAGCCGGATCTGGCAAGCGCCATCAGCGCCAGCCTGGAGCGTGAACCTACCATCATTGCGCCGGGAATGGTCAAACGCCGCCCGGCGTCCTGGCTGAAACCGGTGGCAGGTACTGCCATCGCCGCCTCAGTGGCGCTGGTTGCGGTCACTATGGTCCCACAGCTGATC
>AASF01002020.1 GCA_000168735.1 Candidatus Endoriftia persephone str. Hot96_1+Hot96_2
AATCTCCAACCACCTATGTAACGAGAACATTCTCTCTATCAGTCATGAAACCATCTATCTTCATATTTGGGATGACAAACCCAACGGGGGCACCCTCTACACCCATCTTCGAGAGGCACAGAAAAAGCGCAGGAAAAGATACCAAGCCTATGATAGTAGAGGAAGACTCGCGGGCAAACGCCATATCTCTGAGCGCCCTGTTGTCATTGAAAACCGCACTCAAGCGGGCCACTGGGGAATCGATACCGTTCTTGGCAAAGGCTCTAAAGATTGCATTGTCACCATCGTTGAGCGAATGACGGGCTACCTACTGATTGGCAAACTAAAGGCTTGTACTAAAGATGAATTCAACCAGCGAACCAGCGAACCATCAAACTAATTAAGCAACATCTTCCAGGATTCAAAACCATTACAGCTGACAATGGCACTGAGTTTCATGGATATAAATATATTGAACATTTAACCGGGGTGAAATTCTATTTTGCTACCCCCTACCACTTATGGGAGCGAGGCACTAATGAAAATACCAATGGGCTTATTCGGCAGTACCCACCTAAAGGAACATCTATGGCTTCAGTAACTCAGCATCTATGCAATTCAATTGCTAAGAGACTCAATACCAGGCCTCGCAAGAGGTTAGGCTTTAAATCACCAGAGTACTGCTATACATCAATATGACTTTTGTTGCACTTCAAACTTGAAGCTAAGAGTCAAATCCCCGTTGATCACTGGCATGAAGTGATTGCTGATCCCGCGCTGGCTGATGCCATTTGGATCATCTTATTCACAACCGTAGATGGTTACCAAAACCCGCACATAATTGGTGAGCACCACCTCATATCCCATGCGGGTTTTTAAAGCTCCTCATCTACCGCATCGTCAAATACCGCTCGCCTATATTTTGCCAGAAGCACCAAGTGATACATCAATACCGTTACGTTATGGTTCTTGTGAATATATTCGCTCATTCACGCATATTCACAGCAAGCTGTGGGGAATAGAACTCCGAGGGGTTTAATAATCTGGCTTTTAATGCGCAAGATTTTGGCAACTTCCAGCCCCTTACTGCTGCAGGGTGCGGCCTCCGTCCACTGCGATGATCTGACCTGTCACATAGTCGGCGTCGCGGATGAGAAACAGTAGTGTGCGGGCAATGTCGGTTGGTTGGCCGGGGCGTTTCAGGGCGGTTCGCTGCAGGATCTCTGACTTGGCCTGGTCTGTCATATCCTGCTCAGGCCCAGAGGATTGCGCCGGGGGCGATGCCGTTGACGCGTACCTCCGGACCCAGTTCCCGGGCCAGGCTCTTCACCAGCATGGCGTTGCCAGCCTTGGCGATGGAGTAGATCGGATGGTTTTTGAGGGGGCGCTCAGCATGGATGTCGACCAGATTGATGATGTTGCCCCGCTGATCGCGTAGCCAAGGCGCCGCTGCCTTGGAGAGGAATAGGGGAGCCTTTAGATTGCTGCCGATCAGGTCATCCCAGTCGGCCTGGTTTAGGCTCTCCAGTGGGGTGGGGTAGAAGCTTGAGGCGTTGTTGACCAGCAGGTCGAGGTGCCCACGGAATTTAACTGCTTGCTCGATCAGGCCTTCGAGCTGGTCGGTCTGGTGCAGGTCAGCCCTGTAGCAGCAGCACCGAGTCAGGGCGTTGTGCCTGCAACGTTGCCTGCAGTTCGGCGGCGGCGACGCTGGAGCTGCGGTAGTGCAGGATCAGGTCCATCCCCTCGGGCATGCAGCTGGCGGGCGATTGCCGCGCCGATGCGGTGGACGCCGCCGGTGATCAGTCCCGTTTTGCCTGCTAGGGACGATCCATTTTGCGTCATGCCAATACTCCATGATTGAATGTCGGCCCTACCATATCGTATTGCTCTAGGATTCTGAATTCATGTCCGCTTCATTTCGCCTCCCCGGAAGAGCTCCGGGTCTCTGATCTGCCCCCTCCCGATCCTGCCGCCCTAGAACTCAGTGAGCAGTTGCAGACAAGGATTCGTCATGAGATCGAGGCGGCAGGCGGGCGGATTTCCTTCGACCATTTTATGGAACTGGCGCTCTATGCCCCGGGGATTGGGTTACTACGTGGCGGGCAGTCGCAAGTTTGGTGAGGCAGGGGATTTTGTTACCCGCACCGGAGGTCTCGCCCCCTGTTTGCCCAGTGCATCGCACACCAGGCGGCAGAGCTGCTGGGTGAGCTGCCACAGGGCGATATTCTGGAGTTTGGTGCAGGCTCCGGCGTTTTGGGCTTGTGGATTTCTACTGGCAGAGACTTGGAACGGTTGGAGACAATTGCCAAACCGCTATCTGATTCTGGAGCTGAGCCCGGAGCTGCAGCAGCGTCAGCGACAAATCCTGCGGGAGCGGGTGCCCCAGCTGCTGGAGCGGGTGAGCTGGCTGAGTCAGATGCCGTCTCGATTCGAAGGCTTTGTGCTGGCCAACGAACTGTTAGACGCGATGCCTGCCAGCCGTTTCCGTCATTCAGAGGCGGGGATAGAGGAGGGCTTTGTTGTCTGGCAGGAGGAAGGATTTCGCGATCACTTTGCCAGGCCCGAGACAGTAGGTTTCAGCGAACAGGTCAAGCGACGGTTGGCGGGACTGCCGGTGGGTAGCGGTGGATATGTGTCGGAGCTGAATCTGCGATTGGGCCCCTGGTTTGCTGCCCTCGGCGGAGCATTCGAGCGGGGCGCAGTGTTACTCATAGACTACGGCTATCCACGCAGTGAGTATTACCATCCACAACGCAGCGAAGGCACCCTGATGTGTCACTATCGTCATCGTGCCCACGCCGATCCCTATCGTTGGCCTGGGTTGCAGGATATCACCGCGCAGGTGGACTTTACGGCTGTGGCGGAGGCGGCGGAGCAGGCCGGATTTGCGTTGGCGGGCTACAACTACTCAGGCCCATTTTCTCATGGCAAGTGGTCTGGACGAGCTGCTCGCCGGATCAGATCCCGACGATATTGCTGCCCACATGGCGCGGGTTCAGGGCGTGATAAAACTGACACTGCCGTCGGAGATGGGAGAGCGGTTCAAGGTGATCGGTTTTACCAAGCAGATGAAGAACCGAATGCGCGGGTTCGGCCTACTCGATCTGCGAGGTCGTCTGTAGCCGAACCGAGGCAGTTATTGCATCTTCTCCCGGGCGCTGTCGATGGCGCTGGTTAGGTAGAAGTAGAAGAGCTCCACTGTGTTGACGCCAACGATGCGTTTGCTGAGTTCATTGCCCGTGGGGTTCGAGAAACAGCAGGTTCGGGGTGACGCTCGACATCATAGCGATGAGCAAATTCGGCGGCATCCTCTGACTTGCCCTCAAAGTTGATCAAGGTA
>AASF01002019.1 GCA_000168735.1 Candidatus Endoriftia persephone str. Hot96_1+Hot96_2
CGCTGGGAGATACGCAGCGACTGTTCACGCTCACGCAGTGCCTTCTGCAGCGAATCAACATCCTGCAAGGCCCCCTGCAGCGCAGCTACATCATTGACGTCACGTCCACCGCTCGTCGCAACCTCATCGAGCTTTCGGCGCATGGTCTCCAGATCTTCAGTCGCCCGCTCCCTCACCATGATAAGCTCACTGCGCAACGCATCCAGCGCATCGCCCTCACCCATTGCCTGCACGCTTTCAATCTGTGAGACATAGGTCTCCATCACCGAACGAAGCTCCTCGACCTGGCTTTTATAAC
This sequence comes from Candidatus Endoriftia persephone str. Hot96_1+Hot96_2, assembly GCA_000168735.1. Lineage (GTDB taxonomy): Bacteria > Pseudomonadota > Gammaproteobacteria > Chromatiales > Chromatiaceae > Endoriftia > Endoriftia persephonae. The sequence continues at coordinate 299 of AASF01002019.1, forward strand.
GTTGCGCTTTCTTGTACGCCTCGTCCCTTTCTACTCGGTGTTTTTCAACCTTTTTGCGAGCTTCTGCCAGCTGATCCAGCACCTCTTCAGCCAACATGGAGTCGCCCACCTGCTCACGATAGATGTTGATCTGGTCGTGCAGCTTGTCATTCTCATCCATCAGATCGCCGAGATGATCGCGCAGCTCTTCCAGCTGGGAGCTAATGCCGTCATGCTCCTGCTTAAGCAGATCGCGCTCTTTGGAGATAGCGTCGAGGTCCTCTTCCAACATCTCCACTGCGGCCTCCTGCACCTGCCGTTCGCGCAACAGAAAATCGGCCTTTTGTGCCTTTTCCTCCGCCGCTCTGCGACGCGCTTCCTCCTTCTCCAGCGAGGTACGCAGCGCATGCACCTCCTCTTCATTGTCTCCATCCAGCTGACTCTCCATCTCCAATTGGACTTCACGCAGACCGTCAATAGTGCGGTTCAGATCTTCGATCTCACTCCGTGCTTCCAACAAGGACCTCAAGTTGCACCTGATCACCTGAACTATCGGTTTCACCGTCAATCCGACTCTGGGATTCCACCTCCAGCAAGGTTGACTCGAGCTCCTCAATCCTCAGCTGGCTCGCCGCCATATCCTGAGTGTGCTGTTCCCGCTCTGCGTCAAGCTCACGTTGCGTGCTAGCCAGCTGACCTTGCAACTGCCTCAGATCCTGCTCAAGATCAGCCAAACGTGACTGGTACTGCTCGGCGTGTTCCTGCTGCTCACGCTTCGCATCCTGCAGGGAGACATCGGCACCCGACTTCTGTGCCTCGACCTGAGTCAGGCTTTGGCTCAGCTCGGATACGTGCTGCTTTTTCCGGTCCAGCTCAGATTCAAGCTCCAAATTCCGTTCATCCGCCTCACGCAGGCGCAACTCGGCCTGCGCCACTTGCTCCCGGGCGCGGGCTTTCTCGGTCTGCGCTGCCTCCAAGGCCTCCTGCAGCTCTGAAATCCGTGCCTCAAACTCACCTTCTGCCTGCTTTTCATTATCCATCAGACGTCGCAACTCCATCTCCGCCTTGTCAGCCCCTGGCGGCTGCATCTTCTAGTCCACTCTGGAGCGAAGCAAGCTTGGTTTTATCCTGGCTCTGGCTCTCTCCTCTAGCGCCGACTGTGACGCCCTCATGCTGACGAACCTGGGCGTTTGCCTCAGCGATCGCTTCCGACAGATCACGAATCTTTGCCTCAGCCTGCGCCAGCCGATTCCCGCAACTCTGCAATCAATGCCTCATCACGCTGGAGACGCTGTTGCCCGGCGTCTCGAGTCTCGGCGATCTCTTGGCTGCAGCCTGTTGCAGTTGCTGTTTGCTCTCAGCAACTGCTTCCTGAAGCGTTTCAGCCCTTTGTTCAGCTGCCTCGCAGTTGCTGCTGCGCAACCCGCTTTTTCATCCGCCATCTGCTCCAGTGCAGTTTGTAGCTGAATACTCTCTGCTTCAAATTTCTCTGCAGCAGACCGCTCCCGTAGCGCGTCTTGTGCTTTTTCACTGGCCTGACGCGACAGGCGCTCCTGTTCGGCTTCAGCCTCCTCCAAGCTCTGCCGCCAGGCCTGTTCGGCGGCAGCCATCTCCAGCTGCTGGGATCTTAACTGCGCCTCAAGTTCCTGCTTGGCGGCTTGCCAGTCCTATCGGTCTCTCTCTGTAGCTCCTCAAGTTGCTCTTCAGAGGCATTCAGCATCACCGTCCTGGCTGTTTGATCTGACTGGAGAGCTCATCCCGCTCACGTCGCTGCGCCTGCAACTCCCGCCCGATATTAAACAGCTCGGTCTGTTGATTGGTGGCGATGCGCTTCGACTCATTC
>AASF01002018.1 GCA_000168735.1 Candidatus Endoriftia persephone str. Hot96_1+Hot96_2
GATCCTGGGCGGTAAGTTTGATGCGTTCGGCACGGATCACGTTACCGGTATAGTCAGGCACCGACAGGCACCCCTCGCGCCCCAGCTCGAAGCCGTCCCACTTGCTGATCTCAGGATTCACCAGCACCAGCCGGCCATGGTTCGGCACCGGTTTGCGGGTTTGTGAGCAATCAATGATGATAACCCGCCGGCAAATCGCCCACCCTGCGGCGCGGCGATGCCCACCGCAGCCGGGCCGTTGACGCGGGTCTCCTCCAGGTCGTCGATGAAGGCGCGCAGCGCGTCGTCGAACTGTTCCACCAGCTCAGAAGGCTGCTTCAGCCGGGGGTCCGGCAACTTAAGAATCTCCAGGATTGCCATAGATCAGCCCAATCAGGGTCTCAATGGGGGAGATATTGACCTCGATCGCCTCATCGCCCAGCCTGGCCAGCGCCGCCTGCAGCTGCTCCAGGGTGGTCTCAGCAAAGCCCTGGATGGTCATGATATAGACCGGGTCGGCCTCGCTGCCGGCCACATCCGACTCCAGCTCGAGGATGTTGAATCCCGCATCCGCCAGCGCGCCGGTCACCTGAGCCACGATACCCGGCCGCGGGTCGGGCCCCCACCACCCGCACCTGGTAGTTGGGCACCCCGATGCTGGTGCAGCCCCGCCGTGGATCGGGTCGAGGTGAAAGCGCAGCCCCAGCGCCTCTGCCACCGGCGCGATCAGGCCCTGCACCGATTGCTGATCACCGCGCACCATCAGCATCACACTGAAGTTGCCGCCCAGACGCAGCATCGAGGCCTCGCCCAGCGAGCAGCCGCCCTTGAACAAGGCATCGGTGACCTGCGCCACGATACCCGACCGGTCCTCACCGAACAGGGTCAACATCTGCCATTGCATCAGGATAGCTCTCCCTGGTTGGAGCCAGATCAACGAAGCCATGCGCCCGGTGACGCCGTCCCGCCGAATAGGAGTAGAAACGTTTTGGGTCGGACACTGTACAGTAATCACCGACCCCCACAAAGCCCACGCCAAACGCCGCCAAACGCTGCCGTGCCAGCCGATAGATATCGGCCAGCCACTTGCCTTGCTCTGCGGGGCGGAAGGCGATGGCTGCCTCATCGGCATGGCGCGACGAAGGCCTCCCGCAACCTCCGCCCCCACCTCGCAAACGCTCCGGACCGATGGCGGGACCGAGCCAGGCCAGCAGTTCCGAACCCGGCCGCCCCATGCCCCGCAGCGCCGCCTCGATCACCCCGCTGGCCAGACCCCGCCAGCCTGCATGCACCGCACAAATCCGCTCGCCCTGCTGATCGCAAAGCAACAGCGGCAGGCAGTCGGCGGTGAGCACTGCACAGACTCGATCAGGTCGATCAGCGAAGGCGGGCGTCGGCCCTCACAGCCGCCGACGGGCATCCTCCAGATCGGCCACCGCGCAACCATGCACCTGGGTCAGCCAGAGCGGCTCTGCCGGCAAGCTCAACGCCACGGGCCAGCCGTTGCTGGTTGGTAGCGACCGCCAGCGGATCATCCCCCACATGGTCGCCCAGATTAAGGCTCGCGTAGGGGGACAAGCTGACCCCGCCGGCCCGACAGGTGATCGCAGCGCGCACATTCGCCGGCGCCGGCCCAGTCGGGGCGGATCAGCTCAATCATTCAGCGGCATCCGCCCGCAGCAGCCCCAACAGCTGCTCCATATCCTCCGGCAGCGGCGCCTCCCAGCTCATCTCGCTCGCCGCCTCCTCGGGGTGGACCAGCTCCAGACGCCGGGCATGTAGCGCCTGGCGCTTAAACGCCCGCAAGCCCTCCGCCAAGGCAATCCACTGAATGCCCGGGTTCCGGGCAAATTCGCAACCGCCCACCGTAGACCGGGTCGCCCACCAGCAGGAAAGCGGATCTGCGCCATATGCACGCGGATCTGGTGGGTGCGACCGGTCTCCAGCTGGATCCGCAGGTCGGTGTGAAAACGGTAGCGCTCGATTACCCGGTAGTGAGTCACTGCCGGTTTGCCGTTCGCCACCACCGCCATCCGGGTACGGTGTACCGGGTGACGGCCGATCGGCGCATCCACCTTGCCACCGGCGGCCATCACCCCCTGGGCAAAGGCGCGGTACTCCCGCTTCATGCTGCGCGCCTGCAGCTGCGCCACCAGCGCGGTCTGCGCCTGCAGGGTCTTGGCCACCACCAGCAGGCCGCTGGTCTCCTTGTCGAGGCGGTGCACAATGCCGCCCCGCGGCACCTGGCTGATCGCGGGAAAGTAGTGCAGCAATGCGTTGACCAGGGTGCCGTCCGGGTTGCCCACCGCCGGATGCACCACCAGCCCAGCCGGTTTGTTGACCACCAGCAGGCTCTCATCCTCGAACAGGATGTCGAGCGGGATCGGCTGAGGCCGTGAGGTGACCTCCTGCTCCAGTTGCGGCACCAGCTCCAGTCGCTCCCCCCCCCGCACCTTCTGTTTCGGCTTGCCCGGCCGGCCATCGAGCAGCAACCGACCATCCTTGATCCAGCGCTGCAAGCGACTGCGGGAGAACTGAGCGAATTGTTCCGCCACCACCTGGTCAAGACGGCGTCCCGCTTGCTCGAGGGCAACCTCACTGATCAATGTTTCTATCTCTTCACTCATCTCGATTCTTTTCCGCCCCATCCGGCCTTATGCGCGCGCCAGGGCTTTCCGTTATAATGCCGCCTTTTACTGACTCACAAGAACTTGCCTGCCGGCCATGCATTTGTTTCGCTTTCTTATTCTCGCACTGCTACTGTCGCTGATCTCCGCCTGCTCGCTGCTGCCGGAGCAGATCGACAAGACCAAGGGGTGGAGCGCCAGCAAATTCTATTCTGAAGCCAAGTCGGCGATGATGGACGGCGACTATGACGGCGCCATCGAATACTATGAAGGGCTGGAGGCACGCTACCCTTTCGGCCGCTACGCCACCCAGGCACAGCTCGACATCATCTATGCCCACTACAAAAACAGCGAACCCGATTCGGCCATCGCCGCCGCCGAACGCTTCATCCGGCTGCACCCGCAAAATTCCTATGTGGACTATGCCTACTACCTGAAGGGGCTGGCCAACTTTAACCGCAACCATAGCATCACCACCCGCTTCATCCCCATCGACTCCTCGCAGCGCGACGCCGGCGCCGCACTCACCTCGTTCAGCGACTTCGCCGAGCTGGTACGCCGTTTCCCGGAGAGTAAATATGCCTCCGACGCGCGTCAGCGCATGATCTACCTGCGCAACAACCTGGCCAAATACCAAATCCACGTGGCCCGCTACTACATGCGCCGCGGCGCCTATCTGGCCGCAGCCAACCGCGCCAACCGGGTGGTCGCCAACTTTCAGCGCACCTCAGTGGTGGATGAAGCACTACAGATCATGGTGGACGCCTACACCCGACTGGGTCTGAAAAATCTGGCAGCGGATGCCGAGCGGGTGCTGGCGCTGAACCGGCAGAACGGTCTGTTCGCCGAAGAGCAGGATGAGGAGAGCCTGAGCGAGCGAATCTGGGAGTCGCTCGGGCTAGACAAGGAGTAGCCCCTAGCAGCCCAAGGCAGGGCCGGCACCAAGCCGGCCGGAAGACTCACATCGCCGCTTCATCCTGTACGCCGGTACGGATGCGGATCACCTTTTCCACCGGCGAGACAAAGATCTTGCCGTCACCGATCTTGCCGGTGCGTGCC
>AASF01002017.1 GCA_000168735.1 Candidatus Endoriftia persephone str. Hot96_1+Hot96_2
TCCCTCTACGGTGTTGCCGGTGCAGATTTTTCTTTGGGCCGACAGTCCTGAACGTGCCTTCATGGAACGCACCTCGGCGGCGATCATGGTGCTGTTGGGTTTTCTTATCCTGATGAATGCGCTGGCAGTTCTGCTGCGTAAGAGATTCGAACGCCGCTGGTAAGCAGCGGCTATAGGAGTGGAACAATGATGAATGCGATTGCAAAAGAGGTCATGCGAGACGCCCCGAACAAGGGTCTACTGGCATCCGTAAGCGTGGCGCGCTTCAAAGGCGATGCCGATGATTTCAGCGGCACGGTCGGTGAGGTCGAGGTGGCAGACCCACGCATGCGTTGCCCGTAACCTCGATGTTTTCTACAACGATAAGCATGCCATCATGGATGTGAGCCTGGATATCGGCAAAAACGAAGTGGTAGCTATGATCGGCCCTTCGGGCTGTGGCAAGTCCACCTTTCTGCGCTGCCTGAACCGGATGAACGACACCATCGATATCTGTCGGGTGAGCGGTCAGATCCAGCTCGACGGTCAGGAGATCTACGACCGCCGGCTCGACGTGGTGCCGCTGCGCGCCCGGGTGGGCATGGTGTTTCAGAAGCCCAATCCATTTCCCAAATCGATCTATGACAATATCGCCTACGGCCCGCGAATTCACGGCCTGGCGGCCAACCGCCAGGAGCTGGACGAGGTGGTGGAGACCTCCTTACGCAAGGCCGGCCTCTGGAACGAAGTGAAGGACCGGCTCGACCAGCCGGGCACCAGCCTGTCAGGCGGCCAGCAACAGCGTCTCTGTATCGCACGCACGATTGCCGTGTCACCCGACGTGATCCTGATGGACGAGCCCTGTTCAGCACTCGACCCCATCGCCACGGCGAAGATCGAGGAGCTGATCGACGAGCTGCGTAAGAACTACACGCATCGCCATCGTCACCCACTCGATGCAGCAGGCCGCGCGGGTCTCCCAGCGCACCGCCTATTTCCACCTGGGGCGTCTGATCGAGGTGGGTCCCACCGACGACATCTTCACCCGCCCCCGCCACAAGCTGACGGAAGACTACATCAGTGGTCGTTTTGGTTGAGCAAGAGGGGAGCGACGGCTCAATATTTAGGTTTATAGCGTCGGGCTGCGCCCGACAGCATCCCTTGATTTCAAGGTATGGCACACGGCGGCCACAGGCCGCCCTATGGGCGCAAGATACGAGCTCACGACTTGATCAGAGGCGCTCTAATACTTCAGCTTCTTGAACACCTCATAGCCATACGCCGGCTTCCAGCCCCAAGAGTAGTTCTGTAGATCGAGCAGTGCCGCCTGCTCTGCGCCCGGGTAGGAGTAGGGGCTGAAACCACAGCCGTAGCTGGTGCGCGGCTTGCCGCGGAAGGTTTTGTATTGGGTCTTGATCACCACGGCGTAGGCGTGTTTCAGGTCGCTGATGGCCTGGGCGTGGGGATCCTGGTACTTCTTGGTGGAAGCCCTTCTTGCGCAGACGCTCTATGCCCTTGTCGAGTGGCACTGGAGACCGTCTCGTTCGGCCCCGCCACCAATTCGATGAGCCAACGAGTTACCCAGCTCTTTCGCTACCACGCAGTGCGGTGCCGGCATATGAGCGGTCCTCCTGTGAGCTGGGAGACGGGAGAGGATCAAACCTGGCATCACTACTCTCATGCGCTTGTCTCCGCTTGCTTTGTCTCTGTGATAGCCGGCGGCTGGATGGCGGGATCTCTTTAATCGCGCAGGCAAAATCACCCCTCCCGCTTTGCCTCCAACTCCTCCCAGCGGGCGTAGTGCCGTCTCCAACTCCGCTTCGGTGGACTTGCATCTGCTGCTGTACCACCGCGACCCTCATCGCTGCCCTGCTTGATAGAAGGTTGGGATCGGCCATGCGGGTCTGGATCTGTTCCAGGCTGGCCCTCCAGCAACTCAAATGCGGGCAGGCCAGTCGTCCAGTTCACGCTGGTCTTTGTAGCTCAGTTTAAACGGACGCTTTTTTCGCGGCACGGGCTGCGGGCTTAGCCAGTTTTGCGGGAGCTGGTGCTGATTTCTGCAGCGCCTGTTTGTGCATCCGCTCCCAGTCACTGTAACCGCCCACATAGTCACCAACCCGGCCATCGCCCTCGAACACCAGGCAGCTGGTGACCGCGTGGTCGAGAAAGTCCCGGTCGTGACTGACCAGCAGCAGGGTGCACTGGTAGTCGAGCAGCAGCTCCTCGAGCAGCTCCAGGGTCTCGACATCGAGGTCGTTGGTAGGCTCGTCAAGCACCAGCACATTGGCCGGCGTGAGGAAGATCTTCGCCAGCAGCCAGGCAGGTTGCGCTCGCCCCGCCGGAGAGCGCCCTTGGATCCGGGGTCCAGCGGGCAACGGGCTCCCGGGCTGGGAACCAGGAAGTCCTTGCAGGTAGGAGATGATGTGTTTCGGCTTGCCATTGACCGTTGACCTGGTCACGGCCACCGCCGGACATTATCCCTGCACCGTCTGGTTCTCGTCGAGGGCATCACGCAGCTGATCGAAGTAGGCGACCTCCAGATTGGGTACCCAGCTCAACGCGGCCCTGGTCCGGGCTGCAGCCTGCCGAGCAGCAAATTTGAGCAGGGTGCTCTTGCCGGCGCCGTTGGGGCCAACGATGCCGATGCGATCGCCACGCAGGATGGTGCAGGACGCAGTCGCGGATCACCGGTGTGCTGTCCCAGGCGTAGCTGACCCCCCTGCGCCTCCACCACCAGCTTGCCGGAGCAGCTCCGCACTGCTGCAGCTGCATGCGTACCATTGCCTCCCTGCTCGCGGCGCTGGCCGCGCTGGGTCACGCATCGCCTTCAAGGCACGCACGCGCCCCTCGTTGCGGGTGCGCCGGGCCTTGATGCCCTGGCGGATC
>AASF01002016.1 GCA_000168735.1 Candidatus Endoriftia persephone str. Hot96_1+Hot96_2
CGCGTTCGAAATCGAAGCCCTTGTCGAGCAGATCGATAGCGTAGGCCACCGCATCGCTAACGCGTTTGCGGTAGCTGCGAAAGATCAAAAAGGCCGGCTCCAAACGAGCGTTGAGCAGATAGTTGTCGAGTTTCTTCTCGTAGGTGGAGAAGTGATTGATATCCGAGGCGAGAAAAAAGGAGCGATTGGGGTCGAGAGAATCGAGATAACGATCAAGGATCTTGCTCGACATCTCGTCATTCAGCGGGGCTTTCTTGTAGTGGTATTTGTCGATCACCTTGAGGATCACCACCGTCGCCTGCTGGTGGTTACGCGAGGGTATCAACTCAGAGAGTGGAACCGTCCGCTTCTCAGCCAGGCTCTGGCCGCTGACCAGCACAAGTCCGATAACAAGCAGCAGGAAAATTTTAATTGATTTCATCCGATAACACACACGCGCTGTAGTTAGTGGTTCTAGAAAGATAATGAGGGGTTTGACCCTCTTTCTGCCTCTCGCGTTCCACCCTCTTTATTAACCCGGACAAATCCGGGAAGCAAGGGCAGATCCGATGATGCCAATTCGCTGCGGCAAACTGCACTCCGGCTCACAGTTTTTCATGCAAACCCTCGATTATCTCCAGATAGTCCGGCTCCTCCGGATGCATAATCCCGTGCCGGATCAGGAAGTCGATAATCACCAGATTGGCAGTTGAGCTTGAACTCGTCGGTCTCCCGCACCAGCCCGATCACCTCCTCCACCGGCATCAAGTAGAAGGCCGCCACCTCGCCATCACTATTCTCCGGCACAAAATCGGCGGGCAGCTCCAGATCGTAACAGTAGATGGTATCAGGCTTGAGTCCGGTCTCGGTCTCCCGACAGTAGCTCAGGGCGCTGACTGGCACCGCCCGGCTGGCAAGCTGCGGCGGGATCGATGCCTCTTCGGCACACTCTTTCTGCAGGTTCTCCTGCAGACTCAACTGATGCGGCAGACCTCCCGCCACCATGTTGTCGAGCTTGTCGGGAAACACCCGCCGATCGGCGGCACGGCGCGCGATCCACATCTTAAGCCCTTCGCTGTCACGCACATAACCGTTGAGGTGCTGGCCATAGGCGCGCAGGCCAAAATAGGGGGCCGAGGTACGATCGATGGTGGCAAAGGCGTGCTGCCGCTCAGCTGCGGTCACCGGGTAGCGTTCACCGTGCTGATGGGTGATCACACCCTGTTCGACCAGTGCATCCACCACCTCGCCCAACTGCGTGGTGCGGTAGTCGAAGTCGTCCCGCTCGTCGATCAGCTCGACCTGCTCCCGGCTGATGCGAAACCGCTCTGGCCACTGACCAAGCGCCTCGACCAACGGTTGCTTTAGACGTCCGACCTGCTCTCCAGCGATACAAAAAGGGGTGAAGTTGGCTGGATTCCAGGTGTTGCAATTATAGATGTGCCGCAGATAGCCCATTGCGGACTGGCTCATTCCTGATTCTCCTCAGTGTTGCGCCTGTTGCGCTCCTCCGCTTTCACCCGTTCCCAGAGCGGATCTAGGGTGTCGATGCCGGTGGCGTGGATATCACCACCCTGTTGCCGAAGCAGACGCTCCATGTGGGCAAAACGGCGTTCAAATTTGTGGTTGGCGCTGCGCAGGGCACTCTCGGCGTCCACCCCGGCATGGCGAGCAAGATTAACACAGCTGAACAGTAGGTCACCGATCTCCTCCTCCCGCTGCTGCGCTTGATCAGCCGCAATCACCGCCTCCACCTCGCCCAGTTCCTCCCGCAGCTTGTCGGCAACAGCCCCGATCTCCGGCCAGTCAAAGCCGATCTTGGCCGCCCGCTTCTGCAGCTTCTCCGCGCGCATCAGGGCCGGCAGCGCCTGGGCTACCCCATCCAGCACCCGGTGCCCCGCATCACCCGCCTTGGCGCGACGCTCATGCAGTTTCTGCTGCTCCCAGGCGTGACGCAGTTCTGCTTCATTGGCCGGGGTTTGATCGGCAAATACGTGGGGGTGCCGACGGCACCATCTTCTCCACGATTCCTGCCACCACTGCCTCGAAATCGAACTGCCCCGCCTCCTCCGCCATCCTGGCGTGGAATACCACCTGAAACAGCAGATCCCCCAGCTCCTCCCGGAGATCCTCGAGATCGTCGCGCTGAATCGCATCGGCCACCTCGTAGGCCTCTTCGATGGTGTAGGGCGCAATGGTTGCGAAGCTCTGCTTTCGATCCCAGGGACAGCCAGTCTCCGGATCCCGCAGTCTGGCCATGAGTTCGAGCAGACATTGCATCGATTCAGACACGGCGAACCTCTCTAGTGCGCGGAACCATAAAAGGGGAAATCTGCTCAGAAATCTTTGAATTGGGTCAATAGACTGATTATCAAGGAGATGCGTGGATCTTGTTGTGCAAATAATCTTCCCACATCAAGCTGATTTCCACTTGTCCGCTAGTGTGATGCAGCTCACAATACGCGCCCCGTCAAATCTTTACACCAGCACATTTAGGAACAGGGAAGCATGATCGCTTCAACAGCAATTTTACTGCAGCAACAGGAGCATAAGCTCATCCACCCATGTGAGATGCCCCCCATCGAACAGGTCGCCCACTATGAACAGGCGATAACTCGGCTCACTCCAGCCAGCTCCGAGCTGGAACGAAATCTGATCAGCACCTACCGCAGCCTGCTGCTGCAGTGTCGGGAGCAGTTCGCCAGCGACTACTGAGCAGCTTCCCCCCCGGAGTTCCCCCTTTTTCTACAAGGGCGTTGGCATACCTCCATTGATAATCCTCGTTGTCTACAGCCATCATGAAAGCTATCTTCTGCGCACCCAAACAACGGAGGCTTTATGTACGAATTTCACACAGAACTTGATCTAGGGCCCCCTTCGATGAGGCAGTGGAACGGGTCAAGGCAACCCTGATGGAGGAGCATCTCGGCATCGTCAGCGAGGTAGATGTGCAGGCGATCCTCAAGGCAAAGATCGACAAGGCGATCCCCAACTATCGTATCTTTGGTGCCTGCAATCCTAAACTGGCCGACCGGATCATCTCAGAAGAACCCAATGCCGGCACCCTGCTGCCCTGCAACTTCATCATGCGCGAGAGCGAAACCGGCCAGGTGGTGGTCAGCTTCATGGACCCAGTGGCGGTCTTGGGACTTGCTGAATCGCGATGCGGCCAAGAGCGTGGCCGAAGAAGCAAAAGCCAAAGCTGGAACGGGTAGTGGCCAAGCTGAAGGGCTGATCCTGCCAACCCAAATCTAAACGACCGCCGCTGGTTGAAGCGCCAGCGACGGTCGCAATTGAATCAGACCGCCTCCAGCTTGCGCAGCTGTTCTGGCAGCAGTTTCAGATCCACCAGCCCGGTCAGCAGGGCGGGAAAAAAGCTCGCCTCCTCTTCGTAGACCAGCTTGTAATACTGCACCTTCATGGTGAGCGCACTGCCCAGGATGATCGAGGCCAGCGCCAGCATTGAGCCCAGCGCCAGGGTCGATATCCCGGTGACACCTTGGCCGATGGTGCAACCCACCGCCAGCACGCCGCCCACACCCATCAGCACCGCACCAATCGCGTGATTGAAAAAGTCGCGCCAATCGTGGAACCATTCAATACGGAAGCTGCGGCTAACCAGCGCATAGCTCAGGCTGCCAAGGATCACCCCAACCAGCGCAGCGACGCCAAAGGTGATCAAGGGCGAATTCGTTAACCTGCA
>AASF01002015.1 GCA_000168735.1 Candidatus Endoriftia persephone str. Hot96_1+Hot96_2
TTCGACCAGTGCGATGCTCTCCTCGTAGAACGCCAGCCGCCGCACCAGCGCGCCCGTGGGCATCCGCCACGCAGGAACCGCCATCGAACACCAGCTCGTCCTGCCCGCCCACCAGGTTGTGCATACACTACCGGCACGCCGTGCTGGCGAGCTCGCTCCTGCACCAGTTGCTCCCGCTCCGGCGCCTTGCCGGTGTGAAACGGCGAGGCGTTGAGATTGAGGATTAGCTCGGCACCCGTCGCCACCGCCTGGGCCATCGGCTGCGGCTCCCAGATATCCTCACACACGCTCAGCCCGACCTGCACCCCGTTGAGGGGGAACAGCACCGCCTCGCTGCCGGGGCTGAAGTAGCGTTTCTCATCGAACACCGAGTAGTTAGGCAGCATCTGTTTGCGGTATTCGGCAATCAGTTCGCCATCGCGGACCACCCCGGCCAGATTGTAGAGCTGCCCGTCGCGCCGCAGCGGATAACCAAAGATCAGATGCACCCCATGCGCCTCGTCGAGGATGCGCTGTAGCGCCTGCTCCACCCGGGCGATGAAGTCAGAACGCAGCAGCAGGTCTTCCGGCGGATAACCCGGTCAGGGTCAGTTCAGGAAAGATCACCGCATCGGCCCGTCCCCGAGCAGCACGCGCGGTGCTGAGCAGCTTTTCGGTGTTGCCTTCGATAAATCCCCAACGAGAAAGTTGAGCTGGGCAATCTGGATACGCAGTGTCACACGGACCTCGTTCGGCTCAGAGCCGGCAAAAGATGGTATTATTCCAATAATCGCTTCCGCCGACAAAATCGTTTTGCAAACCCCGTCCTGTGAGTATCGTCGATGGGCCTCCGCTATCTGTTAATCGGCGCAGCTATCTGGGTTGCGCTGCTGATCATCCGCCACCTTTGGTCCAGACACCAAACCCAGCCCCATTCCCCCAGGCAGGTGAAGTCACTGGAGGGGGTGCAGTGCGCTCACTGCGGGACTGCATCTGCCCCGTGAGGAGGCGCTGCAGGCGGACGACCACTTCTTCTTGCAGCCAAGAGCACCACGATGCCTATCGCCCTGAAGACTGACTCGGTGAGCGGCATCTAATCATGCGCAGCTGGCTCGACTCCCTGCGTGACACTTTGCAGGTGGAGAGCAGCAAGCGCGCGCTGAAATCGCTGCGCAGCTGGAAGAACCTGCGGCTGTTCCTGATCTACCGCATCACCCTCTCGCTGGCGCTGCTGTTCTTTTTTTTCAGTAAGACCGGCCCCGACTTTCTTGGCCAGCACTCGGCCAGCCTGTTCGCCTTCAGCGCCACCCTCTATATGGGGCTGGTGATGGTCGGTACGGTGTTCTGGTATTGGCGCTCACCCAAGGCGGACCAGCAGGCGGCGGTGATGGTCTTCATCGACATCCTGGCAATCACTCTGCTAATGCACGCCAGCGGCGGCATCCAGAGCGGGTTGGGAATACTGATCGCGATCTCCATCACCATCGGCAGCGTGATGATGGGCGGGCGTGCCTCGCTATTGTTTGCCGCCCTCGCCTCGCTGATGGTAATCACCGACCAGATCTACGCCTCGCTAACCCACATCTACCCGACCCGGTTCATCCAGGCCGGTTTTCTCGGCAGCCTCTACTTCACCATGGCGCTGATCGCCCACGTCTTCTCGCGGCGGATCGGCGAGAGTGAAAAGCTGGCGGAGCAGCGGGCGCGCCAACTGGAGAATATGGCGCGCCTCAACGACCACGTCATCCAGCTATATCCAGACCGGCGTACTGGTGTTGGATCTACACCTGCGCATCCTGTTGATCAACGCCCCTGCCCGACGCCTGTTGGGTACCCCGGATGCGGCCATCGGCAGCCCGCTGAAACGCGCCTCGAAAGAACTGACGCACATGCTGATCCGCTGGAAACAGGATCACAACCGGGAATGCCCGCCATTTCGCATCAACGCCCACGGGGCCGGAACTGGAAGCCCCGGCTTCAACGCCCTGGAGGCGGGCGCCGACGGCCGGGGTGCTGGTGTTTCTCGAGGAGCCACTCGCGGCTGATCGTCCAGGCCCAGCAGATGAAACTCGCCTCACTGGGGCGCCTCACCGCCAGCATCGCCCATGAGATCCGCAACCCGCTGGGGGCGCTGAGCCACGCCAGCCAGCTGGTTTGACGAATCCCCCAACCTGAACCCCGGCCGACCGGCGCCTGATCGAGATCATTCAATCCAACTCTCAGCGGGTCAATCAGGTGATCGAGAATGTGCTGCAACTCTCCCGCCGCGATCCAGGCAAACCCCGCGCCATCCCTCTCACCGCCTGGCTGCGCGACTTTATCAGCGAGCAGGAGCAGGATCACGAGCTGCCGCCGGGGGTCTTTTCGCTGCAGGTGGAGCCGGAGAGCATCAATATCATCGCCGACCCGGGACAGCTGCGGCAGATCGTCACCAATCTTTGCAACAATGCCCGCGAACACGCCAGTAGGGAACAACCGTTACGGATCCGCATCATCGGCGGCAAGGTGACTGAGTTCGACGATCCGGTGGTCGATATCATCGATAATGGCCCCGGGTATCCCGCGGCGAGGTGGCACGGCAGATCTTCGAACCCTTCTACACTACCCACAACAAAGGTACCGGCCTGGGCCTTTATATTGCCAAGGAACTGAGCGAGGGCGAATCGTATCGAACTAGAGTATATTCCCGGGCCCACCGGCGGCAGCTGCTTCCGGCTGCATTTCTACAACTGGAACCACGAGGTAAGTTAGATGACGCAGCCGTTGGCGCTGGTCGTGGATGACGGAACCCGACATCTGCGAACTACTGGAGATCACCCTGATGCGTATGGGCATAGAGACCCGTGCCGCACTCAACCTCGCCCAGGCCCATCAACATCTCGCCGGCGAGCACTTCGATCTCTGCCTCACCGACATGCGCCCTGCCCGACGGCAACGGCATCGAGCTGGTGCGCCACATCAGCCAACACCACCCGGCCCCTGCCGGTGGCGATGATCACCGCCCACGGCAACATGGAGTCGGCGATCGAGGCGCTGAAGGCCGGGGCCTTCGACTTCGTCTCCAAGCCGGTAGATCTGGCGATCCTGCGCAAACTGGTAGAGAAGGCGCTCAAGCTCTCACCCGAGCGCCAAACAGCCGCGCCCGACAGCCTCTGATGCAGATGCCGGCAGGCAACTGCTCGGCAACTCCCGCGCGATGCAGCGGATCCGCGAGCTGGTACAGAAACTCGCCCGCAGCCAGGCGCCCGGTCTACATCAGCGGCGAATCGGGCACCGGCAAGGAACTGGTGGCGCGCATGATCCACGACCAATGTCCCCGCGCCGACCAAGAGTTTGTCGCAGGTCAACTGCGGCGCCATCCCTCAAGAACTGATGGAGAGCGAACTGTTTGGTTATATGAAGGGGAGCTTCAACCGGCGCCAGCAGCGACCGGCAGGGACTGTTCCAGGCCGCCGACGGCGGCACCCTGTTTCTCGACGAGGTGGCCGATCTACCGCTGCAGATGCAGGGTCAAACTGCTGCGGGCGATCCAAGAGAAGCGAGTGCGCCCGGTGGGCGGCCACCGGGAGGTCTCGGTGGATGTGCGCATCATCAGCGCCACCCATAAAAATCTCAGCGAGATGGTGGAGAACGGCAGCTTTCGCCAAGACCTCTTCTACCGCATCAACGTGATTGAGCTGCCGCTTCCGCCGCTGCGAGAGCGTCCGGAGGATATCCCGCTACTGATCGACAGCATTTTTACCCGCCTCTGCAGCAACTCGGAGCTGCCGTCGCCCTGTCTCAGCCCGGATGCGCTGCAAGCGTTGCAGCGCCACCCTTTCCCCGGCAACGTACGTGAACTGGAGAACATTCTGGAACGGGCGATCACCCTCTGCGAGGGTGACCAGCTGAGCGCTCGCGACCTACAGCTTCCCGAGGTCAACACAGAGCCCACCAGGCGAACCAGCAAACCCCTTGGCGACATGCTGGGGGATATTGAACGTCAGGCGATCATCAAAGCCCTGGAGGAGACCCGCTGGAACCGCACCGCTGCAGCCAGGAAACTCGGCATGAGCCTTAAGATCGCTGCGTTATCGGCTCTCCAAGC
>AASF01002014.1 GCA_000168735.1 Candidatus Endoriftia persephone str. Hot96_1+Hot96_2
TGCCGGCGCCGGTCTGATCAACGATGTGATGGCGCTACGGGCGCCGGCGAGCGCTCGAGACTGCGGCACGGCTGCAGGTGCCAGTCTGTCTGATGCACATGCAGGGCTGAGCCGCGTAGCATGCAATCCTCCCCTCACTATCAGGATGTGGTGGCCGAGGTGGCGGCGTTTCTGCGCCAGCGGATGGCCGCCTGCGAGCAGGCTGGCATCGCTGCCGGGCAGATCCTGCTCGACCCGGGGTTTGGTTTCGGTAAGACTCTGGAGCACAATCTTGCGTTGCTAAAGGGGCTGCCAGCGCTCGCCGGATTGGGGGCGCCGCTGCTGGTGGGGATCTCACGCAAGTCGATGCATCGGTGCGCTACTTGATGATGCACCGGTGGGGCAGCGTCTCTACGGCAGTCTGGCGGCGGCGGTGATGGCGGTTGCCAACGGGCGCTAGAGTGATCCGCAGCCACGATGTGCGGGCGACTGTAGATGCGCTCCGGGTCGCATCAGCCGTCATATAAAAAACGTATTATTCTCTGCTTGCCGTCGTAGGCGGTGGTGATCTTGCTTTTGGGCTTTCAAATTGACTTGGAACACCCCTCCGGGTGTCGGGCAAAAGATAAGGAGGAGAGAGTGGAGCGACGCTATTTTGGAACCGATGGTATCCGTGGTCGTCTGGGCGAGGGGGCGATCACCCCTGAGTTTGTTCTGAAGCTTGGGTGGTCGGTTGGTCGGGTGCTCGGTCAGGAGGCCAACAGTCGCGTATTGATCGGTAAAGATACCCGCCTCTCCGGCTATCTGCTGGAGTCGGCCCCTGGAGGCCGGGCTTTCGGCGGCCGGTGTCAATATCCGTCTGCTGGGGCCGATGCCGACCCCCGGTATCGCTTATTTGACTCGCACTCTGCATGCCCAGGCGGGCATAGTGATCAGCGCCTCGCACAACCCCTATCAGGACAACGGCATCAAATTCTTCTCCGCGCAGGGTTGCAAGCTTCCCGATGAGGTGGAACTGGCGATCGAGGCGCAGATGGATAAGCCGATGTTCACTGTCGAGGCGGCCGATCTGGGGCGCGCCGACCGGGTGGATGATGCCGAGGGTCGCTACATCGAGTTCTGCAAGTCGACCATTCCGCTGGGTATGAGTCTGGCGGGGATGAAGATCGTGGTCGACTGTGCCCATGGTGCCACCTACAACATCGCCCCCTTCGTACTGGATGAGCTGGGCGCGGATGTGATCGCCATCGGCAATGAGCCGAATGGGCTGAATATCAACGATGGCGTCGGCTCGACCCACCCGGAATATCTCAGCCAGGCAGTGCTCGATAACCAGGCTGATCTGGGTATCGCGCTGGATGGTGATGGTGACCGGCTGATCATGGTCGATGACGAGGGTACGGAGGTCGATGGTGATGAGATCCTCTACATTATCGCCTGCTCGCGGCTGCGCGAAGGTATGCTCAAAGGGGCCGTGGTCGGTACCCTGATGAGCAATCTTGGTCTGGAAAATGCCCTGAAGGATCAAGGCGTGGTGTTCGAGCGGACCAACGTGGGTGATCGCTACATCATGGAGAAGCTGAAGAAGAAGGGTTGGCTGCTGGGCGGCGAGCAGTCGGGGCATATCATCTGCCTTGATCGCACCACGACCGGTGATGGTATCGTCTCGGCGCTGCAGGTGCTGGCGGAGATCAAACAGACTGGCCGGTCGTTGCGTGAGCTGGCATCCGGTATGGGTAAATACCCGCAGACGCTGATCAATGTGCGCCTGGGCGAACGCCCGGCGGCCGAGGTGATGGGCTCGGAGACGATCGAGCGGAGTGTGCGAGAGGTCGAGGTGGAGCTGGGCAAGCGGGGTCGGGTGCTGCTGCGGCCCTCAGGTACCGAGCCGCTGATCCGCGTGATGTTGGAGGGCCAGGACGAGCAGCAGATCCTCGATCTGGGGCAGCGGCTGGCTGATGTGGTGCGGGAGTCGGCCTGAATCTTGTCGGAGTCCCCATGGGCTGGTCGGAGGGTGTTTGGCAACATAGCTCAGGCCCGAAACAGGCTTGAAAAAAGCCGTTTCGTCGTTGATTTTGCAGGCGCTGGGCTGTAAGCTAGCGCGCCTTATTCAGTAGCAGGAGTTCAGGAAGATGCGTAAGCCTCTGGTTGCAGGCAACTGGAAAATGAACGGTTCTCTGGAGAGTGTCCGGGAGCTGCTCGAAGGCCTCAAGTCGGGTATCGATGCCGTGAGCAATGCTGAGGTGGCGGTCTGCCCGCCCTACGTCTTTATTCCTGAGGTTCAGAAGTTGCTGGATGGCAGCGCCATCAGCTGGGGTGGTCAGGATCTCTCTGTCGAGGTCTCTGGCGCCTATACTGGTGAGATTGCCGGTTCCATGCTGAATGACTTTGGCTGCAAGTATGCGATCGTCGGTCACTCCGAGCGCCGTAGCTATCACGGCGAAAGCGACGAGCTGGTGGCGAAGAAGTTCGCCGCCGCGCGCGCTGGCGGTCTGGTGCCGATCCTCTGTGTCGGTGAGACCCTTGAGGAGCGTGAGCAGGGCATCACCGAGGATGTTTGCGCACGTCAGCTCGATGCGGTCATCGATCTGGTGGGCGTGGATGGACTGGCATGTGGCGTGATCGCCTATGAGCCGGTCTGGGCAATCGGCACCGGCAAGACGGCAACTCCTGAGCAGGCGCAGGATGTGCATGCCTTTATCCGCGGACGGATCGCGGAGAAGAGTGCCGAGGTTGCCGAGGGTATGCGGATC
>AASF01002013.1 GCA_000168735.1 Candidatus Endoriftia persephone str. Hot96_1+Hot96_2
TTCAAGACCAAACCGAGCACTTTATTCGCATCGATCCGCTCGATCGACTCGTTCACCGCTTCTACCGGAGTTCTTCCCGCTTCCACCACCATGACGATCTGTCCAACCTTCATGGTCAAAACTGACGCCTCGGTGGTGGCCAGCATCGGAGGAGCATCAATCAGCACGATTCGGTCAGGATAACGCTCACCAAGTTCCGCAATCAGCTTATCCATGCTGTCACTGGCCAACAGTTCCGTTGAGTGTTTGTGGCGGGTCCCGGCTGGCAGGATCTTTAACTTAGGGATCTGAGTACCAAGGATCACATCGCCCAGCTCAACGTCAGGATCTTCCAGAACATCCAGCAAGCCCGGTTTATCCTCCGCTCCAACCAGCTTGCTGAGTGAAGAACGCAGCACATCCCCATCCACCATCAGGATGGTTGAATCAAGTTCAGTGGCAATACTCATTGCCAAGTTGAACGAGGTGAAGGTCTTACCTTCGCCAGGTACAGAGCTTGTCACCAGGATGATGTTACCCCGCTCAACCGGTGCGGCGCCTTTACCAAAAGCATTTATCAGCAGGGGACGTTTGATAACCCGGTACTCCTCCCAGACAACCTGGTTGTCGCTGTTCGGGGTGAGATAACCCAGATGCTCCTTGCCCTCAAAATCGATCGTGAACGGCTCCTTCTCAACCAATTCACTCTGGGAGGCTGCCAGAGGGTCATCATCCGCTCCGACCCTCCGAGAAATAGGAAGCTTCTTCCGCATAGCCACCACTCTCATCCTTTCCATCCACCCCAATTCCGGACACCCTCCGCAACCAGTGTGGATTTAGCGGAGTCCTCTGCTAGAGTAGTGATCGTCGGCTCTTTTTCCCCGACCTCCTCAGTAAGCCCTGGCCTTATTCAGCCGCTCTACCGCCTTTTCAATACTGCTAACCATTAATCATCTCACTCTTTTTACGGTAAAACGCCTCTATTTTAGAACCTGGCAGAAGCCCGACGCCATTTTTCACGCTATCTTTGCTGGAGCACCGGCGCCTTTCCAGCGCGCCGGCCCACTAATTTTGCGATCAAAACCAAGTTTCTGGAATGATCAGTACATCTCCAGGCAACATCTCAACATTTGCTGAAATATCACCATCCCGCACCAGATCATCCAGTCGTACCTGAAACTGTTCCGTTTTGCCATTAATCCTGCGCACGATACTTGCCTTGTTTCCGGCAGCAAACTCAGTCAAACCACCAACGGCAATAACCACATCCAGCAGCGACATATGTTCCCGATACGGCAGCGATTGCGGCTGGGCAGCCTGTCCAACCACACGAATCTGTTCTGTATACTGACCAACAAAGTTAGTCACAGTAACCGTAACCCTTCGGATTCTTAATGAATTTTGAGAGATTTCCCTCGAGATTTCGCGCCAACTCGGTTGGCGTCTTACCGCTTGGCCTGCATATCTTCGACCAGAGGCGTTGTGATCAAGCCATCCGGCCTCACAATCACTTCAGAGGATAGTTCTGGATCCCCCCAGACAAAAACCTTCAGGCATGTCGCCCGGACCAATCAGGTATTTCGGCGCGCGTCCGCACCCACCCTGGTTATACTGACCGGCGCCTCCTTCTGCACAGTTCCGCCGGCACTCGCACATCCTGCCAGAACAATGGCTGCCAATACGCTAACCAGCACCATCGACAGGACATTTTTTGTATATTTGATAACTTTTTTTCATCTTGCTACCCCCGCCCGCTAAGGCCTCTCATATTTCGCTGCATTAACAACCCCATGACTCAATGAAGCTGGGCTTGCTCTCCCATTCTTCCCGAACGCTTCGAATCCTTTCTCATTGCCGCATTAGACGTTGTTTCAGTTTGAGCGCGGTCTCTCGTTCCGGAAACAGAGCGGCACTATCCAGGGCCCGGTTCAACGCCCGGATTGCCTGCTCGATATTGCCAGATTCATACAAAATTTCTGCGTAATGATAAAGGATAGCGGGATTCTGCGTCGCCTTCCCGATCTCCTCAAATGATCTCCCTCCCCTTATCCCGCTCTCCCGACCTGAACAACAGCCAGCCATAAGTATCCGCAATCGCTTCATTCCCAGAGGCAGCATTATAGGCTCGCTCGGCGAAATTGAGAGCCTTCTGGGGATCGGATGACGCCACAAGTAATGCCAGATTGTTGAGCGCAATCACATTGTTCCCATCGGCCTGAAGAACCTCTTCATACATCGCCTGAGCTTTGACGTTATCACCACTGCTCTGGTAGATGGATGCCAGCCCCAGCTCCCCTTTTA
>AASF01002012.1 GCA_000168735.1 Candidatus Endoriftia persephone str. Hot96_1+Hot96_2
CCTTGATCACGTAGGCGTTGCGCAGCCGCACCTCGCCACCACTCACCAGCCGCTTATACTTTTTGTTGGCACTCTCACGGAAATCGGCTTGGTCGATGTAGATCTCGCGGGTAAAACGGATCATGCGGCTGCCCATCGACTCATCCTTGGGGTGGTTGGCCGCCTCCAGCTCCTCACTCTTCCCTTCCGGGTAGTTTTCGAGCACCAGCTTCAGTTGGATGCATCACCGCCAAACGGCGCGGGCGCGTTTTTGTCCAGATCCTCACGGATGCAGTTCTCCAGCACCCCCATCTCCACCTTATTGTCGGACTTGGTGACACCGATACGATGACAGAAGTCGCGGATCGAGGCGGCGGTATAGCCGCGGCGGGCGCAAACCAGCAATGGAGGGCATGCGCGGGTCGTCCCATCCCTCCACATGGCCCTCTGCCACCAGTTGGGTCAGCTTGCGCTTGCCTCATCACCGTGAATTCCAGATTGAGTCGTGAGAACTCGATCTGCTGGGGATGACAGGGGATGGTGATGTTGTCGAGCACCCAGTCGTAGAGTGGCCGGTGATCTTCAAACTCCAGGGTGCAGAGGGAGTGGGTGATCCCCTCCAACGCATCGGAGATCGGATGGGTAAAGTCGTACATCGGGTAGAGGCACCAGTCCTCACCGGTCTGGTGGTGCACCACGCCATGGCGGATCCGATAGAGGGTCGGATCCCGCATATTCATGTTGGGCGATGCCATATCGATCTTCGCCCGCAACACCCGTTCGCCATCGGCAAACTCGCCCGCCTTCATGCGCGCAAACAGCTCCAGGTTCTCCTCTACCGAACGATCACGATAGGGACTGGGTCTGCCCGGCTCCTTCAAGGTACCGCGGTAGTCGCGCATCTGCTCCGCGTTCAGGTCGCAGACGTAGGCCTTGTCCGCCTTGATCAATTCCACCGCAAAATCATACAACTGCTGGAAGTAGTCCTGAAGAGTAGAAGAGTCGATCTTCCCAGTCGAAACCTGAGCCAACGCACATCCTGCTGGATGCTCTCGACGAACTCAATGTTCTCCTTGTGCGGATTGGTGTCATCGAAACGCAGAGTAGCACTGGCCGCCCGGGTAGTCCTGGGCGATACCAAAGTTGAGCACGATCGACTTGGCGTGGCCGATATGGAGGTAGCCGTTGGGCTCTGGGGGAAAGCGAGTTGTGTACCCTGCCTGCGTTATTGCCTGCTTCCAGATCAGCATCGATGATCTGACGGATGAAGTTGGTAGGCGTTTTGTTCTCGGATGTAGTCATAGAGCGAAAATTCTCTGATTGTGCTTACAGGACCAGCCTCTGCCAGCCATCTCCGGCTTAGCCGGAGCTACCCTCTGCCCGTAATCCCGATCAGGCCTGGGCAGCCCGTTCAGCGATATAGGCCAGTGCCCGATCGATACGGCGCAGGGTCGCCTCTTTGCCCACCAGTTTCAGGGTCACATCGATGCCTGGTGAGGCGGCACGCCCCACTAGGGCGACCCGCAGCGGCTGGGCCACTTTGCCCATCTTCACCTCGAGCGCCTCAGAGACCTTCTCGACCTGTTCGTGCAGTGCCGCTTCGCTCCACTCTTCCAGAGCCTGCAGCGCCTCGCGCATCCGCTCCAGCGGCTCCTGTGCCGCCGGACGCAGGTGTTTCTTCGCCGCTTTCTCATCGTAGGCGTCGAAATCCCTGTAGCAGAAGGCGCTGATCTCGGCCATCTCGACCAGCGTCTTGGCGCGCTCCCGCTGGGCCTCGGCCACCTCCACCAGGTCGGGACCCTCGGTAGGATCGATATCCAACACACCCATATGGTAGCTGAGCAGGTGGGCGACCCGCTTGGGGTCATCCTCTTTGATGTAGTGCTGGTTGAGCCAGAGCAGCTTTTCGGTATTAAAGCTGGAGGCGGCCTTGTTGACCGCGTCTATCTCGAATAGCTCGATCATCTCATCGATGGAGAAGATCTCCTGATCGCCGTGGGACCAGCCGAGACGCACCAGGTAGTTGAGTAGCGCCTCTGGCAGGAAGCCGTCCTCACGATACTGCATCACACTGACTGCGCCGTGACGTTTTGAGAGGCGTGTGCCGTCGTCACCGAGGATCATCGGCACATGGCCATATTTCGGCGCCCCCTTACCCAGAGCTCGCAGGATGTTGATCTGGCGCGGGGTGTTGTTGAGGTGGTCATCGCCGCGGATCACGTGGGTGATCTCCCATGTCCATGTCGTCCACCACCACGGTAAGATTGTAGGTGGGGGAGCCATCGGTGCGGCGGATGATCAGGTCGTCCAGTTCACTTATTATTGAAGGCAACCCGGCCCACGAATCATGTCGTCGACCACCACGGCTGCCCTCCAGGGGATTGCGAAAGCGGATCACATGGGGCTCATCCGCAGAGACCTCCCGATGCCGACAGTGGCCATCGTAACGAGGCTTCTGCTTGTTTCTCATCGCCGTTTCGCGCAGCTGCTCGAGGCGCTCTTTGTAGCAATTGCAGCGATACGCCAAACCCTTGTCCATCAACTCTCCGATCACCTCATTGTAGCGCTCGAAGCGGTGGGTCTGGTAGAAGGGGCCCTCGTCGTACTCAAGCCCGAGCCAGGTCATGCCCTCGAGGATTGCGTTCACCGACTCGGCGGTGGAGCGTTCAAGATCGGTGTCTTCGATGCGCAGCACGAACTTGCCGCCGTGCTTGCGGGCGTAGAGCCAGGAGAAGAGTGCGGTTCGGGCACCGCCCACATGGAGGTAGCCGGTGGGACTGGGAGCAAATCGGGTACCGATGGTCATCTCGTCACTTTAACCAAAGATGGAAAAAGCGAGGATTCTACCAGAGACCAGCCGAATCGGCAGCGGCATTGACACCCCAACCATCGCCGATTAGAATGCCGCGCTCTTGTTCGAGGGCGCATAGCTCAGCTGGGAGAGCGCTGCAGTCACATTGCAGAGGTCACAGGTTCGATCCCTGTTGCGCCCACCATTCCCCTACCTATCTCTCTCCAGGGCGTCGATCCCGTCCAGCCAGCCGCAGAAAGCGTCCGGTGGGCCAGATCTGGTTTGTCTGCAGCAGGCGACTCTTCAGGTTAGCGTTACCGATCAGCAGGTCGAAACCGATTCGCAGATGGGCATTCCAACGCCTTTTATGTTCGGTGTGGCCGCCAAGAAAGTCATAGGCACTGATCCCCTCATCGATGCAAGCCTGAATCACCTCCGCACGCAGCACATTACCAATGCCGGGGTAAAACTGCGGGTCGAAGCCCTCCTGCATCTGGTGGAATATCCCACCGGTAATTGTATCCTACCTGCACAGCCCGGATCTCGCCCTGGTGCCTGAGGGCGTACATCGCCAGCCAGCCAGCATCCAGCGCCATCGGCAAAAACTGACTATAAAAGGCGGCTTCAGCCGGCTTGCGGATGAAACATCCGGGATCGCCCAGTGGCGCCCAGCGCAGATGGTGGAGCGCAAACAGCGCCTCTAGGTACTCCGGCAGCTCATCGTGACTCTGACAACGGGTGGTCACCACCGCCTTCTCACGCTGCAGACGCCGGCGTTTGCGGCGCAGCTGCTGGCGCCGGTTACTGGAGAGGGAACGCTCGAAGGCCTCCATACTGGCGGGAAGATCGATCAGACTGAACTCACGCTCCCTGGAGCGCCAGAGCAGTCCTGCCGATTCACAAGCCGAGGTGATGCGTTTAAGGGCACCACTCCAGCCCGCGAGCCTGGCCATCCAGAGCAGATCCCAGTCCGCCCGCGCCTGGTTCAGTGCAGTGGCGATTGCCTGACTGACACCAGCCTGATCAGCGCCGGTGACGATCCAGTCGGGATACTCAAAACCGGTGGCGTAATCAGCCATCGGCAACAGGGTGCGATAGTGGATGCAACCACCAAGGATTGAGCTGGAGCAGTAGAGAGGGGCTGCCCCCACCAGACGCCCCGCCTGATCCCTCACTGTGACAATGAATGGCTCGCACTCTTTGCCGGCTGAGGCTATCCAGGCCGTGAGCCACTCCCAGGTCAGAAAAACGCTGTCTGCCTGGGATGACCTCAGCATTCCGTTCCACTCATTTTCCAATGAGTTGAACTCACGCCACTTTTTGATAATTCTTGTTTGCATTGACGCGAACAGGGATCCCTCTGCTTTATTGGATGATTTTAGGATACCATTCCCACCTGATGCTGTTTCTACCCTCCTTAACGGCGCTTTTCGCGATCCTTTGAACGCCTCCACTGTTTTCAGCTGAGCTGATCGGATTCAGGCTGCTGCCACCCACAGCAGGATAGCCTATGTTCAGATGCAGCCAGCTGGCTTTTGTGAAACCTTTCACGCTTCCCTGCAAGCGGTTGCTTTCGCTTCGCCCGATTGGCAATAATCGCTGCTCCCCCTGATAACACAGAGAATCCAGACATATGAAAAGGACCATACACCTGATTGCAGCGGCCCGACCCAACTTCATGAAGATCGCACCGCTCTATCATGCGCTGTCCAAGGAGAGCTGGGCAGATGTAGCGATCGTACATACAGGTCAACACTACGATCTGAATATGTCCGACGCTTTTTTTCAGGACCTGCGTCTGCCTGAGCCCCACATCCATCTCGGCGCAGGAAGCGGTAGCCATGCCGAACAGACCGCTCGGGTTATGATTGCCTATGAACAGGTGGTGATGGAGAAGCGCCCGGACATGGTGGTAGTGGTGGGCGATGTCAATTCCACTATCGCCTGGCACCCTGGCTGCCACCAAGGTGGTCTACAGTCTCTCGGATTTCGATTCCGTCACAGGCCTCAACCGCCCCGTGGTGGCGCACCTAGAGGCAGGGCTGCGCTCCTTCGACCGCAGCATGCCGGAAGAGGTTAATCGTCTCGCCACCGACGTGCTCGCCGATCTGCTTTGGACCCCGTCCCCCGATGGCGACGAACACCTCCAACACGAAGGCGTGGAGGCACACAAGATCGTACGGGTCGGCAACATCATGATCGATTCTCTGGAGATGATGCGCGACAAGATCGATGACGGATGGAACATACGAAATACACGATCTTGAGAAGGGCAACTATGCGGTCATCAGCCTGCACCGCCCCAGCCAATGTGGACAGCCCCGAGTCGCTGAAATCAGCTCTGCGACATGATC
>AASF01002011.1 GCA_000168735.1 Candidatus Endoriftia persephone str. Hot96_1+Hot96_2
TGGGCGAATGAATTAGCGGCGTGAATCGCCCTGATCCTGATCAGTTAAATCTTCTGGGAAGTCGGATGCCAAGGGGCTATTCGCACTCGACATACTCCACCACTTCCATATCGAAACCGGAGAGACCGTGAATACTCTTTGGCGCACTCAGCCACCCGCATCCTGCGCACTCCCAGATCCGACAAGATCTGCGCACCGACGCCGTAGGGTGCGTAGCTCTTTGCTGTTGTCGCTCTTCACGTAGCCCGTTTCTGCGCCGCCCCTGGCACCTGACGATCCATCATGCGCTGCACGATCTCACGCGGTGTATCGTGATTGCGCAGCACCACGATCACCCCTTCGCCCGCCTCGCTGACCTGCTTCATGGCGTTAGCCAGGGGCCAACCGCAGTCGCCCCCCTCGGCCGGAGAAGAGATCACACAGGCTGTTCTGCATGTGCACCCGCACCAGCACCGGTCGATCCGGCGTGGGCTGGCCCCTTGATCAACGCCAGGGTGGATCTCCATTGTCGACCACATCCTGGTAGGCCGGGCGAGGCGGAACTCACCAATGGCTCAGTGGGCAGGTGGCACCTCGCTGACCCGCTCCACGGTATGCTCGTTGCGCACCCCGGTAGTGGATCAGATCAGCGATGGTGCCGATCTTCAGGCCATGTTCGGTGGCGAACCGTTCCAGATCGGGACGGCGCGCCATGGTACCGTCCTCATTGAGGATCTCGACGATCACCGAAGCGGGCGAGAAGCCGGCCAGCCGCGCCAGATCGCATCCTGCCTCGGGTGTGACCGGCACGCACCAGCACACCGCCGGGTTGGGCCATCAGCGGAAAGATATGGCCGGGCTGGACCAGATCGCGCGGCTCAGCACCAGGAGCCACCGCCGCCAGCACCGTGGTGGCCCGATCGGCCGCCGAGATGCCGGTGGTCACGCCCTCCGCCGCCTCGATCGAGAGCGTGAAGTTGGTGGCCGAGAGCTCATCATCGGTCGGCACCATCAGGGGCAGGCGCAGCTGACTGCAGCGCTCTTTGGTGAGGGTCAGGCAGATCAGGCCGCGGCCGTAGCGGGCCATGAAGTTGATCGCCTCGGGGGTGACGCTCTCCGCGGCCATTACCAGGTCGCCTTCGTTCTCCCGGTCCTCGTCATCCATGATGATGACCATCTTGCCCAAGCGCCAGATCTTCGATAATTTCTTCTGTGGTATTGAGAGGCATTGATCTTTTATCGTGTCGTTCAAAGCGAACCGGCGATTCTATCAGAGCAGCCCCACCTAAGGAACGCCTGTATCCCTCATCGAAATGCCAGTCTGACTGGGGCGACCGGCACCACTGGAACTGCCGGACGAGACCGCAGGAAATGGTATCAGCCAGGGTTCAGCAGTATGATTGCCCGCACACCGGATCAAGGCGAATTCGTTT
>AASF01002010.1 GCA_000168735.1 Candidatus Endoriftia persephone str. Hot96_1+Hot96_2
GCTCGATGCGCTGGCGCTGCTGCTCCAGTTCACGCAGCTCCTGGTCGACCCGCTCTAGGCTGGCACGCACCTCACTCAGCTCCTTTTCCACCGCCAGCCGCTGTACCAGTTTCTCCTCCAGCGCCTCGCCCTGCTGCTCCAGCGGGGTTTCGGCTGCGGGCCAGGTCGCCTCTGAGCTCCTCGCGGCGTTGTGCCAGGTGATCCAACTGTGAACTCATGCGCTGCAGATTCTGCTGTAAGCGACTGTTGTGCTGTGTGCATCGACTGGATCTGCAGTTGCGGCCTGGTGGCTCTGGGCGCGCTGCTGATTAAGCCGGTCACGCAGCTGGGTCAGCGCCTCGCGCAACCCGTCGCGCTCTGCCACCAGTGACTCGCGGCGGTTGCCCAGGGTCTCGATCGACTCCAGCGCACTGTGCAGCCGTTGCCAGGGTCAGCTCCAGCTCTTCACGATCTGTCTCGATCTGCTGCAGGATCTCCTGCTGCTCGCGATGCAGTTGCTCACGGCGCTGGTTGATGTGCTCGGCACGGGTACGCTTGCCGCTCAATGCCGAGGCGATCCCGGAGAGCGTGCGGTTAATCTCGTTAAAACTGGACTGCAGCTGTTCACGCTGCTGTTCGATCCGTTGTAGCTCGCTACTGTCCCTGTTCGCTCTGCTCGGCCAGCTCGGCTGCGTTTGCCTCCACACTGCTCGAGCAGCTGACTCAAGCGCCGCAGCTCCTCTTCCCGGGCCAGTACCCCGGTGCATTTCATCCTCACTTCACGGGTGAGACAGGATCCAGTTTGGTCCAAGCCAGGCCCCTTCCGGGGTGATCACTGATTCACCACTGGCGCAGACCGCGACGCATCATCAAGGCGGTATCAAGGTCCTCTGCCCAGACGCACCCCTGCCGAGCAGGTTCTGCAACGGCCAGGGAGAGCGGATGCGCCCCAGCAGGCTGTCGCCCGGCGGCTCCGGCGCATCGGGCGGTACCGAAGCTCTGATCGAGCAGGCTCAAGGCAGCCCTGCTGCAGCCCCGCCAATGCCTCTTTCAAATCGTCGAGGTTCTCCACACAGACCGCCTGCAGGTGGAATCCCAATACGATCTCCACTGCCCGCTGCCAACGCGACTCTACCTCCAACTGCTCCGCGAGACGGGCCGCTCTACTCAGATGACTCTGCTCCAGCCACTCGGAGAGCGCGTCTCCCTGGCTTGCCCAAGGGCGGCCTGCTGCAACGCCTCGAGTGAGGCGCGCCGGCCCCTTGGTCGCCCTGGCAGTTGCGCGCGGACTTCGTCGAGCCGCCTGCGCCCAGCTGGGCGATTGGGCGTCGCCGTTGCTCGCCGATCTGCTGCATGGTCTGGTCCAGCTGCTCCTGTACCACCTCGGCGCGGGGCCTGCTGCTCCTGCTGCTGCCGCTCAAAGTCAGCGATCTCCTGCTGCAGCGGCCCTTCATCGAGGCCCGCCAGCTCTTCGTCGAAGCGTTGCAGTCGACGTACCTGATCCCGCTCGCGCTGCTCCAGGTTGTTGATCCGAGTGCGCTCCACCTGGGCGCTCTGGGCCGGCTCCGCCGCCTGCTGGTTGAACGCCTCCCACTGCGACTGCCAGGCGTTCATCGCCTCCTCGGCAGTGGCCACGGCAAGCGCAGCCTCCTCTTCCAGCGCCTGCGCCTCCTCCAGCCGCGGCTCTTCCCGCAGCAGATTTTCGTTGAGCTCTTCGAGTCGCGACTGGTCCTGGGCCCGATGCGCCTCCGACTCTTGCCAGGTCTGCTCCACCTGCTCCAGATCCTGCTGCTGCTGACGACGCGCGTCACGGGCAAACTGGATCGACTGCTCCAGGCCGTTGATCTCGGCGCCGATGGCGTAGAAGCGCCCCTGTACCTCATTAAACAGGTCGTTCGCCTCGGTGTGCTGTTCGCGGTGGGCCTCGATGCCCGCCTCCAGCCGGCGTTGCTCGGTGAGTGCCTGTTCGAGCCGGTTCTCCATCTCGGCGATGGAGCGGTCGCGTTGCTGCAGCTCTTCATCGAGGCTGCGCCAGCGCAGTGCCAGCAGTTCTGCCTTGAGCTGGCGCTCTTCCACCTTGTAGCTCTGATACTTCTCTGCGGTGGCCGCTTGGCGTTGCAAGTGTTGCAACTGTTTCGCCACCT
>AASF01002009.1 GCA_000168735.1 Candidatus Endoriftia persephone str. Hot96_1+Hot96_2
ATCTCGGGATTGAGATCGGAGCCCCACCACTGCCGCACCGCGTGCCAGTAGCGACTCGACACAGGCGTTGCCGATGCCGGAGGCGGCACCGGTGACCAGTGCAATCTCCCCTTGGAAGGCCGGCGGGAGTGCCGCCGGTGCGCAGTTTCGCCTGCTCCAGCTCCCAATACTCCACATCGAAGATATCGCTGGCCGGCAGGGCGCGCCAGCCGCCAAGTTGCTCGGCACGCTGGATGATCTGCATGGTGTGGTGGTAGATGTCGGCGACAATGCCAGCTTCCTTGGCACTCTTGCCGACGCTCAACATGCCGAGCTGCGGATCGAGCACCACCCGCGGTGCCGGATCAAGTATCTGCACCGGACTGCGCGCCTGGGGTGATTGTTGTTCGAAATAGTCGCGGTAGGCCTTAGCGTAAGCCGCTACATCGCTGCCCAGCATCGGTAGCCGCTTAGTGCGGATCACATTGGTCTGGGGTGGCGGGTCCCTGTTGGGAGATGGTGGCGAGATTGTCGCGGCCGCAGAAGGACATGGCTTCAGGTGAACGATGGCTCTGCAGGAGCATTGGCTGGCCCGCGGCACTCTGATAATGATTGGCAGCAAAGCTGACAGGGTGCTGGTGTCTGTGCGGGGGAGGGGACAGTGCTTCCGGCACGCTGCCAGGCCCCCTGGGCCTGTAGGTATGCTTCCGCTCGCTGTACCAGGGTGATCATCCGTTCATAGGATTCTTTGGCGCTCTCGCCGAAGGAGAAGAGGCCGTGGTTCATCAGCACCATGCCGATGGTGTTGGGGTTGACCTGTTTGGGAAACGCCTTGGCCACCAGCCGTGCCAGATCGAAGCCCGGCATCACATAAGGGATGATCACCAGTTCGTCGCCATAGATCTCGCGGATGCGCGCCTCACCATCCTTGGTATTGGTGATGGTGATGATGGCGTCGGCGTGGGTGTGGTCGACGAACTTGTAGGGCAGGGTGGCGTGTAGGATCGCCTCCACCGAGGCGGTAGGAGCGCTGGCGAGAGTCTGGTGGGTCTTCAGCTGATTTACCATCTCTAGATCGGAGAGGGATTCCAGTTCAGCCAACCTCAGCAGGTGTGCCATCCGTACCGGAGTGTAGCCCGCTGCCTCGATGGTCGCCAGATCCCAGCCGCTGCCCTTGACGTAGAGGATCTCCTCCGCCCTCGCCGAACAGGTCAGGTTGGCGGATCTTCACCGAGGTGTTACCGCCGCCGTGCAGTACCAGTGAGGGATCCTGGCCGAGCAGGCGTGAGCTGTAGACCCGTAGTTGCAGGTCGTCGGTGAATCGGGCGGCTTCGGTGTCCGTTCCAACGGTTTTTCATGGCACTACTCTCTCAGTTGTTCTGCTGTGTGGCTGTCAGCCGGGCGTTTTGCCTATCGCTGTTCCACCTCGAAGCGGTAGGCGGCGTGACAGGCGACGCAGTTCTGCATCAGCTCAGCGAGCTGGGTGAGGCTGTGGCCTGGATCCCCTAGCTGCTCCGCATCCAGCGCCAGTTGGTCAAACCGAGTATGGGTGTCGAAGCCGAGTTTTTTGAACTCCAGGGGCAGCTTTCCCATCAGTGTGCCGGGCACCCCCTGGCTGGGCGGCGAGGCCCACCTGGCGGGCGCTGGCGGCGACCCTTGCCATCTCTTCATTGGCGGTTCCGGTGGTGATCTGCTGGACACTGGCGAGAAAGGCGCGCATGCTCGGAGAGCACCAGATCCCGCTCGCCGGTGCTCAGCTGGATTGCAACCCGGCCATCGCTTGCCGGTACGGTGCTGCCCTGGATGAGAAATTTGTAGGCGCCGGCGGCGATTAGCAGCAATAGGATTGTGACCAGACTCCAACACTTCTTACACATATTTTATTCCTTATAGGGTGGTTTTTAGATTAGAGGATTAATCCCACCACGGTACCGGTGAGGCAGGTGGCCAGGGTGCCAGAGAGTAGCGAGCGCATCCCCAAGGCGACGATCTCGTTGCGCCGTTCGGGGGCCATCGCGCCCATGCCGCCAAGCATGATGCCGAGGCTGCCGAAATTGGCGAAGCCACACAGGGCATAGGTCATGATCAGCCGGCTGCGCTCGGAAAGGGTCCCCTCCGGCAGCTGGCTCATCTGCAGGTAGGCGAGAAACTCGTTCAGCACCGTCTTGGTGCCCATCAGCGCGCCAGCGGCCGGGGCCTCGGGCCAGGGGATGCCCATGCTCCAGACAATCCGGCGCCATCAGCCAGCCGAGTAGCCCGCTCCAGTGTGAGCGGTGAGCCAGCTATCTTTCAAGGGCAGCAGGCTGAGGGATTTGGTTGAGCCAGGGCTGACCAGGGGCCACCCAGCACCACCAGCAGGGCAGATGACTGCTGGGCCCCAGCACGGTGCAGGCCGTCGAATGGTGCCTTTGGTAACGGCGTCCATGCTGCTCTCCGCCTGCTGTGGCAGTACCAGTTGACCGGCGGTGCTTTCGCCGGTCTCCGGCACCATCAGCCGTGCCACCATGATCGCGGCGGGGGCGGAGATGATCGAAGGCGGTGAGGATGTGGCCCATCGCGTCGGGCAACACCGGACCGAGGATCGCGGCATAGAGCACCATCACGGTGCCGGCGATGGTGGCCATGCCGAGGGTCATCAGGGAGAAGAGCTCGCTACGGGTCATCTGATTGAGGTAGGGGCGCACCAGTAGCGGAGCCTCGACCATGCCAACAAAGATATTGGCGGCGGCGCCCAGCCCCAGCGCACCGCCGATGTTGAGGCTCCGCTGCAACAGCCAGGAGAAACCGCGCACTAGCAGCGGCAGCAGCCGCCAGTAGAAGAGCAGGGCGGACAGCGCACTCATCACCAGAATCAGCGGCAGTGCCTTGAAGGCGAGAATGAAACTGGACCCCGGGGTGCTCTCGCTGAACGGCAGATCGGCGCCGCCCAGGTAGCCAAACACGAATGAGGTGCCAGCCTCGGTGGCGGTCTGTAACGCTAGGATGGCGTGGTTGAGACTGAGGAACAGCGTCTTGAAGAGCGGCAGCTTGAGCAGCAGCAGGGCCAGTAGCAGCTGCAGGCCAAGACCGGTGGCGATCAGTCGGAGATCGGCCTGGCGGCGATCCTCGCTGAACAGCCAGGCCAGCGCGGTGAGCAGGATCAGGCCAAGCAGGCTCTGCGTGCTCTCCACTCTCTAGCGCTCTATGCGGATCAGGATGTAACCCAGCTCCTGATACTGGCGGATCTGCACCGGACCTACCGGGGCGACATCCACATAGTCGGGGAAGTCCGACTCATCGGCGTTGTACCAGCTGGCGTGGGTGCCGCAGACATGCAGATCGACATCCTGCTGCTGGGTGAGGGACTGTACCGCGTCATGCACCGGTCTGAACGCCTCACGATGTTCAGTTTTCAGGGCGAACATCTCGACTCCGTGGGTGACTACGGCGACGGGCAGCCCGGGGAAGCGTTGGCGCAGTCGCTTGATCTGTTTCACGGTTTTGGGGATCGCCCAGCCCAGGTCGTCGTCATCGTCCTCGGCGATCTCGAAGACAACTCCCTCCGGTGCCTCGTCGAGGGCGAGGATCTGCTCGATACCTGAGGCCGCCTGAGCAGTGGCGCCGACCAGCAGCATCAGGGAGATGAGAAGGCTGGTTAGCCAATCTCCAGGGTGCCGCTGCATAGTCGGTTTAGAAGTTGTCGGTGGAGATGAATAGGCCGACCCGCAGATCCTTGGCGACGTAGATCTCACGGCCATCTACCTTCATCACGCCATCACCGACACCGAGTACCAGTTTGCGGCTGATGACTCGCTTCATATCGATGTGATAGGTCACCTTGCTGGCTTTTGGCAGCACCTGGCCGGTGAACTTGACCTCGCCCACTCCCAGCGCGCGACCGTGGCCGGGGTTGCCGACCCACGCCAGGAAGAAGCCCACCAGCTGCCACATTGCGTCGAGGCCCAGACAGCCAGGCATGACCGGGTCGCCGGGGAAGTGGCAGTCGAAGAACCAGAGGTCAGGGTTGATATCCAGTTCGGCGTGGATCTCCCCCTTGCCATACGCGCCGCCCTCGTCGGAGATCTTGATGATGCGGTCCATCATCAACATGTTCGGCGTGGGCAGTTGTGCGTTGCCCGGGCCGAACATCTCACCGCGTCCGCATGCCAACAGCTCTTCGCGGCTGAAGGAGGATTGTTTGGTCATTTTTTACCTCTTTAAGAGTGGCTGGTGACGCCGGCAGGGATGGCTGCCGCTGAAAACGGCGTAGTTTCGTGGTTTTGAGGCGCAGATGGTCAAATTGCCTGCCACCAATCGGTTGCCTTTCGCTGGTGAGAGTTTTGGCTGGCGTTCGTTTGAAAAAGTCTGCGGTGGAGTGGTGGTGAACCCCTTTCCCGGGGTTCTAAACTTACCGCGATGGATGCCGACCCGAAGAATACAGGCGAAACATCTTGAGGTACGTCTCCAAGGGTTTCTTCGGGGCGGTAACCGATTTCTCAGGAGCCNGGCCAGCTTTCGAAAGCCGTTGTGGTTTACATAAGTGGGAGCGGGTTTCGCCAGTTCTTGAGATCCCAGTGTTTGTTTGCCACGGAACTTCTTTTCAGGTTGTAAGTCAGACCAAGGTGTTAAAAAGGGCATCAGGACCTAATGCCCAGCATGGTTGGCAATAGGTTGGAAGGTGGCACCCCAGCGGATGACCGGGGGCCGCCTTCCGTTTTTTTGGCAATCCAGTCCCGTAAAGGTGTCCGTTGAATGATTGTCTGACCCTTGCAGGAAAGGTCCAGTTATCCGGCCCCTTAGCCAATGTCGATCGACCCAGCCTTTCCCTATTGCTCTCTGCCTGGAGCCCCTCTAAAAAATCCAATCTCCCCTGCACGCATTTATTTCTCCCTGTTTGCAATTTAGTGCGCCTGTATAGCTACAAAGCGTGCGCTCTTCACCTTTTTAGTTATTCCCTGTTGAGCCGGTCTGCGGATTTGATCAAGGGCGAATTCGTT
>AASF01002008.1 GCA_000168735.1 Candidatus Endoriftia persephone str. Hot96_1+Hot96_2
CTTCAGTCAGTTGATGAAGATCGCCGAGGCGACCCACAACCCGCCAACAAGGAGAAGTTCAGCGACTTCATGATGTGGGCCCACCGCACCAGCCTGCTCAGCAAGCGCCAGGCCCGGGAACTCTACAACCGCTATTTCAACGTCAAATATGTCTCCCTGATGGGGGACTACAACAACTGCTCCACCAGCTGCACCCGCCAGCAACAGCTGATCAGCGAGATGCAGCAGGAGCTGCTCGACAAGGAGCAGGGATTGCTCAAGATCAGCCGAGACAACAGCGGCTACCAGCGTGCCGACCGTCTGCTGCAGGAGACCGAGTTGGTACTCGAAGCCACCTGCACCGCCTGCCGCAGCAACTGAGGCCAAAATGAACCAGACAACCACAGGTCACTTTCTGAAGGGTTTTGCCGCTGGCGGTGGTGTGACCCTGCTGCTGGGAGCCAGTGGCCTCTACCTCGCCAGTCTGAGCGGAGCGATCAGCATCGACAGCGGCAAACTGATGGCACTGCAGCAGTGGCTCGACTGGTTCAACCAGAACCTCGGTAGCGCGCTGCTACCGTTCAGCCTGATCGCGCTGCTGTTTCTGGTCAATCTCACTGTCTTGAAGCAGAAGCTGCAGCGTGGCGACCCACCCGAACAGGTCGCTCAGACGGAGCACCTGCTGGATGTCTGGACCGGCCTGTTCTTCGGCATCGGCGTAATCTGGACCGCCATCGGCATGCGCGGCGCACTGCTGCAGGCACTTGGGGATCCGACCTCTAGCGCCCAGCTGGGGGCGTTTGTGATCCTGCAGCGGGCTGGTCGATGGCAGGCATCCTGCTGGGCCCTATCCACCACCATCTTCGGCGGCATAGGCGGCTATCTGATGCGGCTGATCAAGGCCCTCTCTGTGGGCTGGTGAGCTGTGCCGCTTCTATCTGCAGCACCACGCCACAGCAGAGCAACTCGATACTTGCTGGTGTTACAGCTGTATTTGAGCAGCAGCTGCGAGAGTATGGGAAATAAGGACCAAACCGACCATGTACCCAAGCTACTCGAACATCGAGCCCACTGATCCATTCCTGCAGGGTGACGGCGGCGACAGCCTGCAGACCGATGTGATGCGCTTCATGGCGATCCTCGGCTTCTGCCTGCTGGCGATCTTTGCCTTGGTCCAGTCACTGCCCCAAGACGACCCGCAACGAGAGGCGTTGAGCGCGCAGATCAGCCAGCTGACGCAGCAGCTGGGAACAACATCGGGCAGAGCTATCACAACTGCACCAACAGCTCGAGCAGGCCGCTGCGAGGGCGCAACAAATGGCGCAGTCGGCTCGCGAATCCGCAACGACCATCCAGCAGCAACGCCGCCAGATCGAAGCGTTAAGCGGCCAACTGGCCAGCGCAACCGAACAGCGCAAAAGCAGCCGGGAGGCGCAGGCGCAGCGCTGGCCAAGCGACACCACTCAACCCGCAAAGCTGCTCAGACAACCCGGATTCACCCTGCGCTTCGCTTCCGATCAGGTATTGCTGCAGCTGATTCGCCAACGCCACATCAAGTTTTTCGCCATCTCCGGTGAGATGGCCTGGCGCGCCACCTCCGCCCTCAGCTACATCGAGCAGAGGCCGCCATCCCCACATCCACGAGATGAGCACTGCAACCGTCCCCAGTGCCCTGATCAACGCCCTGCCCACCAGCAGGGCAGACGAGATGACCTGGGGAGTGGTGCTGCCCGCAGCAATCCACACCGAAATCAAACAGCTGATGCAGCCAGTATCGCCAGGGGCGATCTGGTGATCGATCGCCACGGGCAAAGTGCACATCAAAGGAGCCGTAGATGAAGATTGAGCGCCTTCTCTGCCCGCTGTTTCTGTTGATCCTCGTCGGTTGCGGCAGCCAACCCCAGCGCCCTGCCGCAAGCAGCAGCCTGGATCGCTGGATCGACCAGCAACTGATCCCCCACCTGCAACAGAGACTCACCCCGTGAACCACGCCTGATGGGGCAGCCGATCCTGATCGGCGGCCTGCAAGCAGGCCCAGATCTCCCCGGCTGGGAGGATCAGCTGAGCCATTCAATCGCGCGTCGCCTGACCCAGGGGGCTGCTACCGCAGCGCAGCATCAACCTGCTCTCGCTCAATGCGACAGACAAGTGGCGCTTCTACTCACGGCAGCGGGCCTGTGCTGAGAGCCCCGGAGGTCCACTACCTGCTTGGCATCGAGATGGAGAGACGGCCTGGCGCACAACTAAGTGTTTCGGTCAGGATCCTGGATCTGCAGTGAGAATCACTGGGTCTCCGGGGTTGGACTGAGAGTGGCAGCGAGAGCGCGGATGCGGCACAACTGGCGCTGAGCCAGCAGGCGCATCACGACGAAGCGCTGCGCGGCCTGCGCAGACTGCCATTCCGGACAGACCAGCCAGATCTGGCGGCACATCGACTGGGGCCAGCGATCTCGCCTGCCTAGATCGCTTCCAGCTGCCTCTAAACCAGCCCACAACTCGTACTCTTGTGCAACAGCAAGACAGTGACCGCCGCCTGCAACTGGTGGGCCACTACCTCAGCCGCCTGGGCAGTGGTTCATCTGACCCGGCACAAAGAGGAGGCAGATCTGGTGATGCAGTGCGCAGTCACTATCGGTGTCGGCCTCTCTCAGCCAATATTGGGTGACACTGAAGCCGCTCGAGGCAGAGGCAGCGCCGCTCGGATATCGGCAGCAGCATCTATTCGTTGCAGACTGCCGGTGAGCCGCAGCAGAGCGGGTGTCAAACCACCTGTTTGTACGCATCCTCAGCCCCGCCTCGGAACAGCTATGCCGATTCACCCACCCCCTGGCAATCTGGCATGCAGCAGATTGCAGCCCACCGAACGGAGAGGATTCCCGGCTGTTTTGCCATCGAGATCGAGGCAGCTGCAGACGAGTTCGTGTTTGCCTTCAAACAGACCGGCGGGCAGAGGCTGCTGCGCCTCAGCCCCTCCAGCTGTCTCTCCCTGAGTGTACAGCCGTCTGCAGAACAGCCCCGGCGACGATTGCGGTTACCCTCTGCACACGCCCGACCGGCGCTATTTTCCGCCCGGCGGCCGGAACG
>AASF01002007.1 GCA_000168735.1 Candidatus Endoriftia persephone str. Hot96_1+Hot96_2
CAGAGGTCGGTGGCGGGCGGGTGCGGCAGATCCAGGTAATCCCCGATCAGATCCGTCTTGCCGGGCTTAATCTGCAGTTGCTCGATCTGGAGGCGGCGCTGCAGGCGGCCAACCAGGACACCCCGGGCGGGCGGCTGATGATGCCTCAGGGAGAGATCAGCGGCCGCACCGCCGGGCGCTTCCGTTCGGTGGAGGAGATTGCCCAACTGCCGTTGCGCACGTTCGGCGCCGACCAGAGCGAAAGCCTGATCCACTTGAGCGAGGTGGCGCAGGTGGTGGATGGGGCAGAGGATGAGACCCTGCGCATTCGTCTCAACCAGCAGCCAGGGGTAAAGCTGTCGATCCAGAAACAGCCCCAGGCGAACACCATCGAGGTGGTCGATGGGGTGCTGGCCAGGCTCGCTGAGCTGGAGCACAAGGGGCTGATCCCGGAGGATATCGAGATCCGCGCGGTGGATGACCAGGCCCGTTATATCCGCCGTACCCTGAGCAATGCGCTCAACTCAGCGGCGATCGGTGGGCTGCTGGCGATGTTGGTGGTCTATCTTTTTCTCGGCAGCCTGCGCCGCACCCTGATCATCGGCAGCGCGATCCCGATTGCGATCCTGGTAACCTGTCATCCCTGATGTCGTCGGCGGGTCTGACCCTCAACATCATGACCCCTGGGCGGCCTGGCGCTGGGCATCGGCATGCTGGTGGACAGCACCATCGTGATGCTGGAGAACATCTACCGTCATCAGCGTGAACCGGCGGGGGGATGAAACGCTCTCTGTTGCCGAGAGTTCGGGACGGGCGGCGTCGGAGGTCAATAGCGCCATCGTCGCCGCCACCACCACCAATCTGGCTGCGGTACTGCCGGTTTCTGTTTATCGGCGGGCTGGGTGGGGCTGCTGTTTCGTGAGCTGATCTTCACTATCTCAGCAGCGATCGTCGCCTCGCTGATGGTTGCCCTGACCCTGGTGCCGGCCCTGGCCGGGCGCATCCCGGCGCGGCGTGAGGCGTTGCTGCGGCGCGGTGTAAACCAGCTCTTTGATGGCCTGCAGGCGGGATACGGCTGGCTGGTACGACAGCTGCTGAGGGCCCCTTGGCTACTGCCGCTGCTGTTCATCGCCGCGCTGGCGCTGATCTGGCCGCTGCTGAGTCAGGGGCGTCAGGTGTTTCTGCCGAACATGGATGAGGGGCGTATCTATGTCAGCGTGACTGGCGATCGCGGCATCAACCTGCCGAATATGGATCGCATCGTGCGGCGTCTTGAAACCCTGTTCAGCGAGCAGCCGGAGGTGGAGACGATCTTCACCCAGTCGGGCGGCTCGGTGTTTGGCCGCTCCCAGTATCAGGCCGCTAATCGTGCCAGTCTGCAGCTGACGTTGAAGCCGATCCGTCAGCGCGGCATCGACAGCCGCGCCTGGGTCGCGCGTATGAAAAAGGCGGTAAAAAAGTTGCAGCTGCCGGGGGTACGGCTCTATATGCGGGTGCGGGGGATTCGCGGTATCCGCCTGAATCGGGGCGAGGATGATGTGGATCTGCGCCTGCAGGGCCCGGATCTCGAGACCCCTGGCGCGGCTGGCCGAGCAGTTGGTGGTGCGGCTGCGGGAGGTGGAAGGCTTGAGCAACCTGAGCCACTCCAGCGAGGATGTGAGCCAGGAGATCTCAAGTGCGGCTCGATCGCGAGCGGCCCGCACGGTTTGGTCTCAGCGTGGAGGATGTGGGGCGCTATCTGCAGCTCGCCCTCGGTGGGATCAAGGTGACTGAATTCCTGCAAGGGGATCGGAGCGTGGATGTGCGGTTGCGCCTGAGTCGTGACGAGATTGCCAACCCCGCTGATGTGGAGTCGATCATTATCTTCAGTCGCAGCGAGCCGCGGGTGCCGCTGCGGCTTGGTGAACTGGCGCAGATCGAGCTGCTTCCGGCACCCTCATCGATCCACCGTGATCAACAGCGGCGAGTGGTGGAGATCAGTGCCTCGCTGGGCAAAGGAGTCTCACTCGAGCAGGCGATGCAGCGTGTCGACAAAGTGCTGGAAGGGTTCGAGCTGCCGGCGGGTTACCGTATCTACGACGGTGGTGGTCTGGAGCAGCTGAGGGAGGGACGTGAGATGGGTCAGTTGCTGCTGGGACTGGCGCTGTTTCTCGTGTTTGTGGTGATGGCGGTGCAGTATGAGTCGCTGCGCAACCCGCTGGTGATTATGTTGAGCGTGCCGTTTGCGCTGATTGGTGTGGTGTTGGGGCTGCAGTGGAGCGAGTTATCGCTCTCGATGCCGGTCTGGCTGGGGTTGATCATGCTGGCGGGGATCGTGGTCAACAACGCGATCGTGCTGGTGGAGTATATCAGCCTGGCAGCTGCAGCAGGGGGTGGCGTTGGATGCAGCGATCGTTGAGGCAGCGCGATTGCGGCTGCGGCCGATCCTGATGACCACACTGACCACGGTTGG
Source organism: Candidatus Endoriftia persephone str. Hot96_1+Hot96_2 (assembly GCA_000168735.1). Classification (GTDB taxonomy): domain Bacteria; phylum Pseudomonadota; class Gammaproteobacteria; order Chromatiales; family Chromatiaceae; genus Endoriftia; species Endoriftia persephonae. The sequence continues at coordinate 2,432 of AASF01002007.1, forward strand.
CAGGCATGTTGCCGCTGGCTCTGGCCCTGGGGGAGGGGGCGGAGATGCTGCAGCCGCTGGCGGTGACCATCGTTTCCGGGCTCTCTTTTTCGACCCTGGTGACGCTGCTTTTGATCCCGGCGGTCTATCGATTGATTGGCGCACGGGCTGGTTGATGTTGATTCGCGCCGCGTGCGGCGCGAATAGATTGGCTCAGATAAATGCAACCTGGTTGCGACCGTTCTCTTTGGCTTGGTAGAGCGCGTCGTCGACCCGCTTCATCAGGCTGTCGGATTTGTCATCGGAGAGCAGGCAGGTTACGCCGAAACTGCAGGGTCAGCGGCTCGCCGGTTGGGAACTCGTGTGCCTCGATGCGCTGGCGCAGCCGCTCGCTGAGGGCCATGCCGTCATGCTTGTTGGTCTCGGGGCAGATGATGAGAAACTCTTCGCCACCCCAGCGTCCCACCTCGTCGTTGCCGCGTAGTCCGTTGCGCAGTTGGCTGGCGACAGCCCGGATCACCTTATCGGCCATCTGATGACCATGCTGGTCGTTGACCGACTTGAAGTGGTCGATGTCGAGCAGTATCACGCAGAGTGCGGTGTTGCTCTTGCGGCTCTGCAGCGCCATCTGTTGCAGGATCAGGTCGATCTTGCGCCGGTTGTAGAGCTGGGTGAGGGCATCAACCTCCGAAAGATGAGCTAGCTCCCGGTTTCGCTGGGCCAGCTCTTTCTGGGTGGCGCGCAGGCGGTCAAGAGTGTAGATCAGCCGCAGGCTGCGTTCCTCCTCCAGTCCTGAGACGATGGCTCGCTCGACAATGCTGCGGTAGCGCTTGGAGATATAGCTGGCGAGCAGCACAAAGAAGGCAAGGAAGGCGATGCGCAGCAGGCTGTTACTGCCACTCACGGAATCGCTGGTGAAGGCCTCGGTGATAGAACCGAGCTGGACGCCGCCGCTACTGATGGTGACGAGGGTGACGAAACTGTAGGCGGCCACCGGCAAATGCTCCGGAGACCAGGGTCAGGCGGGGCGAGAAGCGCAGTGTGGAGAGGCCAACCCAGATGAAGTAGAGCAGAAAGGCCTCGGTCTTGAGGGTGCGATAGCCGCCAAACTGCGAAGATTATTAGCGAGAGCAGAAGTATATCGGTGGAAATTGAGACATAGCGTAGCCACCAGACCATAGGGCCCTTCTGCAGCTGCAGATGGACCACACCTGGCATACAGCAGGTTGATCAGAGAGCCAAACAGGATCATTTGGAAAGAGTGGGCGGGAATCTCCTGACGGATGCCCACAGCTGCCCCAATATAGAGCAGAGTGAGCCAGAGGCGCACTCGGTTGATATAGAGCTCGGCTCTTATGCTCTTCCTGCTCGAACGGTATCGGGAGCCCGGTGTTGTGATTCCATGCTGCTCATGGTGGGCATTATATCCATTCCAATGGACAAATACCCTTTAGGAATCAGATTCTTAGCTGGGGCGTGACCCAGGCTGTCAGCAGCAGTTGATTGCCGGCAGCGGTGAATTAACGATATTTGCGTAGATACCACCATTCGAAGAAACGCTTCAGCCAGTGGAACAGGCGCATGCTCGGCATCACGATATTGTGTTTTTGGGTGCGTGCCACCAGCATGCCGGTAGTTTGGCTGTCGATGATGCAGACCAGTTCCACCTTGAAGGTTTGTGTCGGTTCATGCCCCTTGAATTCAGCGACCAGGTTGGTGGCTGCCGCCTCCGCCTGCAGATCCGCCATGTGTGCCTGTTTTGGCATCCACTCGGGACCAGGGAAGCTGCCGGAGTCACCCGCCACATAGACCTGCGGCATTCCCTTCACCCGGCACTGGAGATCAGCTTTGATCAGCCCGCCAGGGGAGCGTGGCAGCTCGGTATTGTCGAACCACAGGTTGCCGGTCATGCCTGGCATGAAGAGGATCAGATCGGCGTGAAAGGCACCGCCCTCGGTGATCACGTTGGTCGTGGTGAACTGCTTCATCTTCTGCCCCAAGTGGGTCTCGATGTCACGCAGCTTCATCTCGCGCACCAGCCCCTCCACCGCCTTGGGGCCGAGGCGCTGACCGGGGTTTTCGGCTGGGGTGAAGAAGATCAGATTGAATTTGTCGCGGCGTTTCTCCAGGCGCAGCTGACGGTCGATGCCGAACAGGAACTCAAACATCGGGCCGCCGCGCATCGCACTCGGTTCCTTGGGGTTGCCGGCAAAGCCGATAGCGATGGTGCCGCCCTGCATCGCTTTCAGGCGCTCGCGGATCCGCACTGCGGCATCAATGCCCTCGCAGGGGGTGATGGCGTTCTCGATGCCCGGCAGCTTTTTGATGAAGCGGCCGCCTGAGCAGAGGATCAGACCGTCGTTTTCGATCTCGCCATCGCTGGTGATCAGGGTACGACCACCATCCTTCAGACCGACCGCCTCAGCGGCGTGGTGCTTGACCCGCATGCGCTGGAAGAAGGGGTTGAGGGGGACGATCAGATCTTCCGGCTGACGGATACCGCTGGGAATCCAGATGATCCCCGGCTAGGTAGTGAAACTCTGCCTTGGGAGCCACCAGTGTGATCTCCATCTCCATGCCGCTGCTGCGCAGCTTGCGAATAGCGGTGAGGGCGGCAAAACCACTGCCGACGACGGTAAACACGCTTCATGCGGGACTCTCCGGGGGTTGTTGGGATTGCAAGCAGCGGCCCTGTGGAATGATACCCGGGCCTCGGGTTGACGCAGGGGTGCCCTGGCAGCCACAAGGATAGTAGCGGCAGTGTGGCTGCCGATCAACCTGTGGATGATGTTATTCCCTTTGCAAGAGAGAGGTCTTAGAGCCCAACTAGCTCGCCATGCAGTCCCTGAAAATGGGTAATGCTGAGCAGATCTCTGCCACTGACTTTTTCGGGATTATATTCACGGACGAAGAGGTGAGGGCGATTGTTTTCGTGGTGGACGGAGACTACCCCCTCGCGTTCGCGAAATGCAGATTCCAGCTGCTTCTGCCCGCTCTCATCCAGCGTCTCATCGACATGGATGGTGATGT
>AASF01002006.1 GCA_000168735.1 Candidatus Endoriftia persephone str. Hot96_1+Hot96_2
TGATCACCGGCTCCTTGCAGTCGAGACAGCCGATGCCGGCGGAGCGGCAGCCCTGCTGCACCCACGCTTTCACATCGTCATCGGAGTAGACCTCGTGGAACTGCCAGACCGGGCACTTCGCCGGGTCACCCGGATCAGTGCGGCGTACCCGCGCCGGATCGGTCGGCATACGCTTGAGGGTGTTCTCCAACTCCGCCGGCTTGCTGCGCAGGGCGATGGTGTTGCCGTAGGATTTCGACATCTTCTGCCCGTCCAGCCCCGGCATCTTCGATGCCTTGGTGAGTAACGGCTGGGGTTCCACCAGGATCACCCGGCCACCACCCTCTAGGTAGCCGAACAGCCGCTCCTGGTCGCCCAGGGTGATATTCTGCTGCGAACCGAGCAGGGCACGCGCCACCTCCAATGCTTCCAGGTCGCCCTGTTCCTGATAGGCTCTGCGCAGCTTGTCGAACATTTTGGCGTTCTTCTTGCCCATCTTTTTCTTCGCCTGCTCTGCCTTCGCCTCGAAGTCGGGCTCGCGGCCGTAGATGTGGTTGAAGCGGCGCGCCACACTCCCGTGTCAGTTCCACATGAGCCACCTGATCCTCGCCCACCGGCACCTGGCCACAGCCTTGTAGATCAGGATGTCGGCGGACTGCAGCAGCGGATAGCCAAGGAAACCGTAGGTTGCCAAGATCACTTCTCTTTCAGCTTCTCACTGCTGATCATTGTAGCTGGGCACACAGCTCCAGCCAGCCCAGCGGGGTGATCATCGACAGCAGCAGATGCAGCTCGGCATGTTCCGGCACCCGCCGACTGCACAAACAGGGTCGCAGAGTTACTGTTGACCCCCGCCGCCAGCCAGTCGATCACCATCTCCCAGGTACTCTCTGGGATCAGTGAAGGATCGTCGTAGTGGGTGGTCAGAGCGTGCCAGTCGGCAACAAAGAAGAAGCACTCGTACTCGTTCTGCAGCTCCACCCAGTTCTTGATGACACCGTGGTAGTGGCCAAGATCGGAGACGCCCGGTCGGGCGCATGCCAGAGAGCACCCGCGAGTGCTGGGGGGAGAGAGAGTTCAAGACTAACTCCCTTGAAGGGTTGAGGATGATCGGTAAAAGTTGCGAGACCACATCAGCTGGCCGGCAACAGTTGAATAGTCAATGATACCAGCGGCCAGAGTATCTGCCCCAGCAGGCCGGTCGTCAGTAGGATGATCAGGATGAACAGCCCGTAGCGCTCCAGGCCGGCATAGACCCGGGCGAGCGGACGCGGCAGCAGTGAATAGAGCACGCGCCCCCCATCCAGCGGCAGAATCGGCATCATATTGAGCGCCATCAGGATGGTATTGAAGAAGGCACCGGCTACCCCCATCAGCACCAGTGGGATGGCGATCCAGGGCAGCGATTGAAGCAGAAAAATCCCCGGATAGATCAGCATGGCCCCAGATAAAGGCCATCAACAGGTTGACGCCGGGGCCGGCCAATGCCACCAGTGCCATGTCGCGGCGCGGCTTGCGCAGGTTCTCCACCGTCACCGGCACCGGCTTGGCCCAGCCGAACAGGAACAGTGGTCCGCCGAAGATAAAGCTGGAGAGGATCAGTAGCAGCGGGATCAGCACGGTACCGATCGGGTCGATGTGCTTGATCGGGTTGAGGGTGATCCGGCCGAGCCTCTGCGCGGTGCTATCGCCGAGTCGCTTGGCCATCCAGCCGTGGGCCGCCTCGTGGAGTGTGATGGCGAACAGCAGCGGTATCGCGATCACCACTACCAGCTGAATAAGATTGATCCCCTGCATCGCGGGATTATACCTCGCTGAAAGAGCTGGCGTCGCCCTTGCCGAGTCGTGCCACTTCGGGGGTATCTTCGGTCAGCAGCACCACGGTGGTGGCCTTCGAAACCGCCAATAACCACCGTCGATGATCAGGTCGACCTCGTGATCGATCAGCTGACGCATCTCATAGGGATCGGTCAGCGGCATCTCGTCCCCCGGCAGCACCAGAGTAGAGCTCATGATCGGCTCAGCCAGCGCTGTCAGCAAGGCATCGACGATGCGATTGTCCGGCACCCGGATGCCGATGGTCTTGCGTTTGGCATGCTGCAGCCGGCGCGGCACCTGTTTGGTTGCCTTGAGGATGAAGGTGTAGGGACCGGGGGTCAGATTCTTCAGCAGCCGGTAGTCGCGATTGTTGACCTTGGCGTAGCTGGCGATCTCGGTCAGGTCGCGACAGACCAGGGTGAAGTTGTGTTTGTCATCGAGCCTGCGGATGCGGCGGATCCGCTCCATCGCGCCCTTGTCGCCGATGTGACATCCCAGGGGCGTAGCTGGAGTCAGTGGGATAGGCCACCAACCCACCCTGGGCGGATGATCTCTACCGCCTGCTGAATCAGGCGAGGCTGGGGGTTGTCCGGGTGAATCTGAAGAAAGAGTGCCATTGTCTTAATCTAAATCGCGCGGGCCTGGGGGCTGCTGATGCCCCAATCCCGCCAGATGGGAACGCAGCCATCCGGCAGCTGTGGCAGCCTGCCCAGCTCTATCCAGGGATGCTCGGGGCCATGATAATCGGAACCCGCCGAGGCGAGCAGGCCAAAATCTTTTGCATGACGTGCCATGTTGAAACAATCGTCACGGCTGTGGCTGCCCGATACCACTTCGAGTCCGGCTCCACCGGCCCGCGGCAAACGCCTTGATCAACCGGCGCAGCTTGCTGCGGGTCATCCGATAGCGGGCGGGGTGTGCGATCACCGTTTGCCCTCCTGCGTCGGTGATCCAGCCAATTGCCTGTTCCAGGCTGGCCCACTCGCCTGGCACATAGCCGGGCTTGCCGTGCACCAGATAGTGTCTGAAGACCTTGCGCATATCAGGCATCACGCCGATCTTGACCAGGAAGCGGGCAAAGTGGGTGCGGCTCACCAGCCAGCCGTTGGAAAAGCTGCGTGCTCCCTCCAACGCATCGGGGATGCCCGCCTTTCCAAGACGCAGTGCAATCTCTTCTGCACGCCCAACCCGAAACGCCTGCAGCGCTTTAAGTCCATCCTGTAACGCGCTATTTTTATGATCAAAATTCAGCCCGACAAGATGCACTGTCTGGCGCTCCCAGGTGACCTGATATCTCCACCCCCGGCAGCAGCTGAATACCTGACTCCCTGGCCGCCAACTGTGCCTCGTCGATACCGGCAGTGTTATCGTGATCGGTGAGTGCCAATACTTTTACACCAGCCGCAGCGGCGGCGCGCACCAATGCCGTCGGCGTAAGGGTGCCGTCGGAAGCGGTGGAGTGTGAGTGCAGATCGTAACCTAGAAACATGGCGGGGGATTGTACCCCATCCGGCGGGATATGCGTGGAATTTGAGCCGTCACGCAATCTGCTAACAATCTCCCCCCACCCTCAAGACGCCACCACAAGCGGCTGTTACAATTGCGGCATGCAGATAATCCCCGCCGATATAGTCGCCATTGCCGATGTCTTCCGTGACACTGTGGCAAGAGCTGATCGAGGTGTTTGAGGATGAAGAATCCGCCGATGAGCAGCTCGATTCCCCAGAACTGCTCGCCAGCGCACTGTTCCAGCTGTTCGACCTGCTCAACTCGCCGGAGATGGCGCAGGCGCTCGATGCCAGCCTGACCCACAGGGAGCTGCATGCACCGCAGCAGCTGGTTGGCCACGATCTGCACGAGCTGGGCGACTATGGCATCAATCTGCTAATCGATCTCGCCTATGTGGCCGATACGTTGCGGCTGGAGGAGCACGCCCGCATGCTGGAGAACCTCTCTCTTCCGCTGGCGGTCTGGATCGCCCGCCGGGGCGGTGAACTGAGCACCCTGGAACCGGTGGTCAACGCCCTGGCTGCGCTGGCCAACATCACCACGGAAGCGGTCGATCTGGAGAACCTCTACCAGATGTCCAGTGACATCCAGTTGGCGGTGAGCCCGCTGCTGCAGACCGATCTTGACAAGGGGCAATCCCAATCACCCCTGGCGGGTGCTGCTGGTCAACCGGGCGATCATCGCCACACGCAGCCACCATACCCTGCTGATGAAGGATGCCTTCGATAATCTGGTGCAGTTGATGCCTGAGGAGGCGTCACACTTTTTCCGCGAAGGCATGGAACAGATGGAAGCCCTGAGCTATCCAGAGCCTGTAAAAAAACTGGTGCAGGAGTATTTCCACGAATGGAGCGCCCAGCGCACCCTGCACTGACTAATCTAAGGGTATATCTGAAACATGAAGTTTCTGGCCGATTTTTTCCCCATCATTCTCTTTCATGTCGCCTACAAACTCTACGGCATCTATGCCGCCACTGCAGTGGCTATCGGCGCTTCGGTGATCCAGGTCAGCTATCATTGGCTGCGCAACCGGCAGGTGGAGAAGATGCACCTGATCA
>AASF01002005.1 GCA_000168735.1 Candidatus Endoriftia persephone str. Hot96_1+Hot96_2
CGGCTGTGGCAGAAAAGCCATCACCGGCCAACACATCTTCGGCTGAGGCCCCGCAGAAGAGCACTGCTGATCGGCCCAAGCCGTCGGTGCAGAAGAAGCCTCAAAAAGCGCCCTCTACAGCGGCAGATAACGCCCCTGGCACGTCTGAAAAAGCAGCGACCAATCGCTCGACCAAACCGGCGGCCAGTCAAAAAGCAGACATGCCGACGATTGAAAAAGCAGCTGCCAGTCGTTCGACCAAACCGGCAGCCAGCCAAAAAGCAGACACGCCGACACCCGAAAAAGCCGCCACTCGGCAGACCGCCGCGGCACCCAAAACAAAACTTGCAGAGGCCGGTCCCAAACTGGTGCAGATAGAGACCAAAAAGCCAGCAACGTCCGATCAGAGCAAGGAAAAACCTGCCCCGAAAAAAGGCAGTGATGGTGGGTAACTAAGAAAAGACAATCCGGTCAGGGATGACCGGTCTGTTGTTTGGAAACCAGAGGCGCTGTGTTACGCACAGCGATTCAGCTACTGGCAGCGAGTGCGGGGATCCTTTGCCGTACCGTCCAGCAGATGCTTCTCGCGAATCATCTGCAACAGCCCTTCAGACGCCGTCTCGATCAGATCGAAGACCCGCTCAAAACCAGCAGCCCCACCATAATAGGAGGTCAGGCACCTCCTGCACCCCGCACATGAGAGGCAAAATCCATCAGCAGATGAAGCTTCTCTTCCGATCCCCGGGGGCAGACTGAAGTTAGATCGTTGTAATTTAAACGATCCATCGCGATCACATAGTCGAACTTCTCAAAGTCGCTGCTTGAAACCTGTCGCCCCCTAAGGTCGCTCAGATCAACACCACGGCTGTTTGGCAACGCTGCGAGCACGGCGATCAGGTTGTTCCCCGGCATGGATACCGATGGTACCGGCAGAGTCCGTCTGGATATTTTCGCGAGAGCCCCTCCTTCTCAACTAGAGAGCGAAAGACACCCTGCGCGGTGGGTGATCGGCAAATATTGCCCATGCAAACAAACAACACCCGAACCGGCTCACTCTGGTTCATCTGTATCTGGCCCCTGTAGTAATTCAGCGCTCGAATATCCATATTAATATTTCTTCTGTTCTTTGATCAGCATCCCGAACGAATCGCTGAAGCAATCCATCCAGCTCCCAACAGTCCTGTCCTTGTCAGCCGGATCCCGGCCGATCAACCAAGGCCATGTTGGCAAAGATTAAACAACGATGCTAGCGCAGTGAGAGGGTCAATCAGCGAAATTCGCCCTTCTAGCATGATCGCTGAACGGAACCCGGAGCCGGCACTAACCTAAGACGAAAAACCAACCTCTTACAGCCACACCGGCAATTCGATCAATGCCTCGATAATCGAAACTATTTCTATATTTTTCATGCAATTATCGTTTCTGTTCGGCGTATCAATCCGCATCAGAAGCGGATCTGCCTAGACTAAACCCAAGCGCAGATCCCATCTAACAGATAACTGTCTGCGCACCCTGCCTGAAATCGGACATTATGCCCTAAAGATAAAAATTCCTAATTAAGCAACACCGATTTTTCTTCAAGGTGTGAATAAAATCACGATACAAAATTTTTTTATCTTGAGCTTGTTGACCGTCCCCGCGGAAAAAGGAGAGTTTAGCCACAATTCCATTGAAGTAATTAGGAACAAAAGGCAACATGGACCGCCATTTTTCGACCAAGCAACTGGCGCGATAGGCGCTATTGCTCCTGTCTCCTGTTACTTCCAGGCTTGGACCAACAAAAACAAAAGACAGTGCACAGATTCAGTCAATTCAGCGGGGAAAATTGAAGCGATGTTTTATCCTAATCAGCGAGTGCTCTTATTGGGGGTGGCCGTCAGCGGGCTACTATCTGGTTGTGGCG
>AASF01002004.1 GCA_000168735.1 Candidatus Endoriftia persephone str. Hot96_1+Hot96_2
TGATCCTTGCCGATGGTGTAGACCAGATGGTTAGGAGACCGAGCGCTGGATCGCCTTCGGCTTGTGAGTGCGAGAAAGTCGAATTTGAAGCGGTTGCTGCTACTCATGGGCGTTCCTGGGGCTTGTTTGGGCGATTCAGGTCGGCCTGCCTATTTGCTGATCGTCCCCAGTATGGCAGTGGCGCGACAGCAGGGGTAGTCGCAGCAGTAGTGGTAACAGCAGCGGATAGACCAGTAGGCCGATCGCGTCGGCTCCCAGGTCGAGCAGCGAGAAGTGGCGGTCGGGCAGAAAGTGCTGGATTAGCTCGATCAGCAGACCGTAGCCAAGCAGCGGCAGCCACTTGCGCCGGTCCCAGCGTGAGTGTGGGAAGCTGAAGTCGCTCAGCAGCGCCAGGCAGAGAAACGGCACTGCTGTGGCTCCAGCTTGTCCCAGACACTGGGAGACCATCGGGTAGTCGATGCTGGTGGTGGCCAGATGGGTGATCGCCAGGCAGCGCCAGCATAAGAGTTGCCCCGGAAGCCGAGGGTGAGTGGCGTGATTGGTCTTCTCCCCGGCTGACCAGTCTCAGCTCTGCTCACGGGCCACCGCACGATAGCGCGATGTCGTTGCGCAGATAGACCCCTTCCCAGGCTGATGCTGCGTGCGAGCTGGTAGGCCCAGTGCTTGGCGCCGTGGCGACGTCCTCGCCCAGGGCGGTGGCGCAGAGCACCCGGCCGCACGGCGGTGACCACCTGGCCATCCTGCTCTGCGGTGCCGGCGTGGAACACCTTCTCGCCATCGCACTCGCTTTCAGGTAGACCGGAGATTACCACTGCCCTTGGCGTAGTCGCCGGGGTAGCCGTCCGGCGGCGAGCACCACGCACGAGAGCGGCGCGTGGATCCCATTCGGTGGTCTCACTATCGAGCTGGCCGTTGATGGCGGCGAGGCAGTGGGCCACCAGGTCGGAGCGCATCCGCAGCATGATCGGCTGGGTCTCCGGGTCGCCGAAGCGGCAGTTGTATTCGATCACCTTGGGGGTGCCGTCGGCCATGATCATCAGCCCGGCGTAGAGGAAGCCGGTGTAGGGCAGCCCCTCTGCAGCCATGCCCTTGATGGTGGGCAGGATCACCTCATCCATGATGCGCTGGTGGATCGCCTCGCTGACCACCGGTGCCGGCGAGTAGGCCCCCATGCCGCCGGTGTTGAGGCCAGTGTCGCCGTCGCCGGCGCGCTTGTGGTCCTGGCTGGTGGCCATTGGCAGCACATGTTCGCCGTCAGCGATGACGATGAAGCTCGCCTCCTCGCCCGTCGAGGAACTCCTCGATCACCACCCGGTGACCCGCCTCACCGAAAGCGTTGCCGGCGAGCATATCCTTCACCGCTGCCTCGGCGGTCTGCAGATCCATCGCGACGATGACGCCTTTGCCGGCGGCCAGGCCGTCGGCTTTGATCACAGATCGGCAGCACCACTGCTGCTGCAGATAGGCGAGTGCCGGCTCGATCTCGGTGAAGGTTTTATAGTCGGCGCTAGGGATCTGGTGGCGGGCGAGGAAGTCCTTGGTGAAGGATTTGGAGCCCTCCAGTTGGGCCGCGCCCTGGGTCGGGCCGAAGCACTTCAGGCCGGCTGCAGTGAAGGCGTCCACCAGGCCGATCACCAGTGGCACTTCGGGGCCGACGATGGTCAGGCCGATCGCGTTGGTTTTGGCGAAGCTGACCAGCGCATCGATGTCCTCGACACCGATCGCTACATTCTCCAGCTTCGGTTCCAGTGCGGTGCCGGCATTGCCGGGGGCGACGAAGACCTTGTCGGCCAAAGGAGACTGGGCCGCCTTCCAGGCGAGGGCGTGTTCTCGGCCGCCGGAGCCGATGACGAGTATCTTCATGGTGTTCTACTTCAGGCGTTATGGAAACTGGCGCAATGATACCGTTTCATGGGACGGGTTTGTATCGTTGCGGAGTGAGGGGCGGCATGAAAAAGGCCCCGCAGGGCCTTGTTGAGTGGGGCGACGGGTCTGCGTGTTACAGGCCCACCAGCTGGGCGTGCAGTCC
>AASF01002003.1 GCA_000168735.1 Candidatus Endoriftia persephone str. Hot96_1+Hot96_2
TTCGCCCTTAGCTTAGAAATATCGCCATCATCGCCCATGTAGACCATGGGTAAGACCACCTTGGTGGACGAACTGCTGAAGCAGTCCGGGACCCTGGCGGGAGCGCTTCGGTGCGGTGGAGCGGGTGATGGACTCGAATGACCAGGAGAAGGAGCGGGGCATTACCATCCTCTCCAAGAACACCGCGATCAACTGGAACGGCTACCGCATCAACATCGTCGACACCCCCGGCCACGCCGACTTCGGCGTGCGAGGTGGAACGGGTGTTGTCGATGGTCGATTCGGTGCTGCTGCTGGTGGACGCCCAGGAGGGCCCCATGCCGCAGACCCGCTTCGTCACCCAGAAGGCCTTCGATCACGGTCTGCGGCCGATCCTGGTGGTGAACAAGATCGACAAGCCCGGCGCCCGGCCCGAGTGGGTCATCGACCAGGTGTTCGAGCTCTTTGACCGCCTCGGGCGCTAGCGATGAGCAGCTCGATTTCCCCATCGTCTATGCTTCCGCCATCAACGGTTACGCCGGTCTGGAGGATACGGTGCGGGAGGGGGATATGAGCTCGTTATTCGAGGCGATTATCGAACACTGCCCCGGTGCCCGATGTGGATCCGAACGGCCCTCTTCAGATGCAGATCTCCAACCTCGACTACAACAGCTACGTTGGCGCCATCGCCGTAGGCCGTATCACCCGGGGTACCATCCGGCCTAACCAGCAGGTGGTGGTAGTCAAATATGACGGCGAAGTGCACAAGGCCAAGGTCGGAATCGTTTACGGCTACCTGGGGCTGGAGCGCCACGAGGTGAAGGAGGCCAGTGCCGGCGACATCATCGCCATTACCGGCATGGAGGCGCCCAATGTTTCGGATACCCTGTGTGATCCCGAGAATGTGGAGGCGCTGCCTGCCCTGAGCGTGGACGAGCCCACCGTCTCCATGACCTTCCAGGTCAACGCCTCCCCCTTTGCCGGCAAGGAGGGTAAGTACCTTACCTCCCGTCAGCTCAAGGAGCGCCTGGAGCGGGAGCTGATCCACAACGTTGCGCTGCGCGTGGAAGAGGGCACTGATCCGGAGAAGTTCAAGGTCTCCGGGCGAGGTGAACTGCATCTGTCGGTGCTGTTGGAGAACATGCGTCGGGAGGGCTTCGAGCTGGCGGTTTCCCGCCCCGAAGTCATCTTTCGTGAGATCGATGGTGAGGTTTGTGAGCCTTACGAGCAGCTGACAGTTGATGTGGAGGAGCAGCACCAGGGTGCGATCATGGAGGACCTGGGTGCCCGCAAAGGCGAACTGAAGGATATGGTGCCGGACGGCAAGGGTCGGGTGCGACTCGACTATGTCATTCCCTCCCGTGGTCTGATTGGTTTCCAGACAGAATTAAG
>AASF01002002.1 GCA_000168735.1 Candidatus Endoriftia persephone str. Hot96_1+Hot96_2
GATGTTCGCCAAATACGTTATGCAGCTGACGGCTCTCTTCAGAGAGCCAGGCGAGATTGGCGTGATCGGTACCGTGGCGGTTACTGATCGCAGCGTTTTCGGCGATACAGGCCTCGGTGATGGCGATGGCGCTGGCGCCATCCAGCAGGGTATGGATGCCGCTGTCCTGCGGCATCAGCCCGGCGGGGGTGCCAAACAGCTTGCGGTAGAGTTTGATGGCGGTGTTAGTGAAGGCGGGCATATCGTTTTTCACTTTCGGCTTGGGCGCTCTGCTGTTCGATGAACTGGCCATCCTCCAGCCATTGGATGGCGGCGGTGGGGCAGCGGCGGGTGGCGAGGTCGGTCATCGGCGCGCCCGATTTCAGGTCGATCAGCGGCAGATTGTCGCTCATGGTGATGAGGCCGGGGGCGGCGTCTGCGGCACATTTGCCGCAGGCGTCGCAGCCCACTGAGCAGAGCACGGTGACCGCCTCGCCTTCGAGGGGGTTGTTGCACTGCACGTAGAGTTTCTGCGTTAGCGGCAGCAGTTCAAACAGGTCTTTGGGGCAGGCCTCGACGCAGTCGCCGCAGGCGGTGCACTTCTCGACGTCTACCTGGGGCAGGCCGTTGGCGTTCTATATGGATCGCGTCGAAGTCGCAGGCGACCTTGCAGTCAGCCAGTCCAAGGCAGCCCCAAGAACAGCCTTTGCCACCGCCGGAGACGGTGGCGGCGGCGCGGCAGCCCTCGAAGCCGGCATATTCGGCGATCTGGAAGGCCTGAGCCTTGCCGCCGGCGCAGCGTAGCCGGGCGACTTGCTTGTCGGCTTGGCCGGCGTCGACGTCGAGAAAATCGGCAATCGCGTCGATGGTGGCTTCGTCGGCGACGGTGCAGCCGCTGGGTTGGGCCTTGCCGGCCACCAGGGCCTCGGCAAACGGCAGACAGCCGGGTTCGCCACAGGCGCCGCAGTTGGTGCCGGGCAACAGCTCATCGGTGGTGGCGATACGCGGATCCTCCTCCACCTTGAGGAATCTATAGGCGACCGCGAGGATGATACCGAAGAATAGCCCGATGCCGGTCATGATGCCGGCAGAGGAGACGAAACTGCTGAGCAGCTCAGACATACCGGACCTCTGCTTCTACCTGGAGCTGGTGGCTCATGCTGGCTGCAATGCGTTGTTCCTTGCCGTCAGCAGTGCTGTCACCAGCGCCGTCAACATAGCCGTGATTTGTCGTGTCTCGGAGATCCATTGATCACCTATCGATGGTTCGATGTGCTCGATCTTTTGGCCAGTCTCGATCTGCCGCGAGCAGCTCTCTGCAGGGCCTTGCGGGCCGAAACCAGATGGTCGGCGCAGTCGTTGAAGCGCAGCTGGCGCGCACGTCCCTCAGCGATGCTGGAGGCGATAGCATGACCGATCTGGGTTATCTGGTCCCAGAAGTCGAAGTCCTGGCAGTCGATCAGCTCTAGGTAGATGTCAGTACTGAGTTGCGTGGCGCGGATCCAGACCTCTGGCACACTCGGAACTGCGACTGGCACCTGGCTTATGCATCTTCTCTGCCTCGCATTCCTTGGTTGCTCTCTCAACAAGAGCCATACAATCTCGGCGCTATCTCTGACTTGATACCTGTTTCAGCCTGGCGCTCAGTTGTACGCTGCCGCCCGTTCGAATCAGCTCATCATAGCCCGGGCTCAGCGATCGTTGAGTGGTTTGCCCGGGTGGATGCAGTCGGAGTGGGCAGATCTCTGCCGCTTCCACCATCTGGGCGAAGGTGCCGGCGCTGGCGTCAGCAATGTAGGCCTGGTTTGCTATCGTTGTAGACGAACACCCAGTGGGTTTGATCGCCAGGCAGTCGTTACAGCTGGTGCAGAGTGGGCTGTCGATCCAGTGGTCTTCGTAACCGCCGATCTCCTCCTCTGTCTCCGCCTCGTCTGGCGCCTTCCGCCTCAGCCGTCGGCTCGCTGACATCCGCTGCAGCCGGGCTGGGTTGTACCCGGGGTAGTGGCTGCAATGCGCGGTGTGGCGCCCGTGAGATCCATGCCCATCAGTACCTCGGTGAGGCGCCCCATCACCTCGCTGGCGGCCTCGGCACGTACGCTGTTGATCTCAGCTTCGTGGGCGGCCAGCAATTCGGCGCGCTCGGCATCGGCGGCGGCCTGGATCTCGGCGCGTGCCTTGGCGATGCCGATCTCGATATATTTGCTACCGATGCCGGCCATCTCCTGCAGGCTGTGCCAGTAGTTGAGGCGGTCGCGGCAGGCGTGGACCAGGGTCAGGCTGACCGCCAGCTGACGCAATTCGCCGTTGGCGTTGATCGCCCAGACATAAGGGATGTAGGCATCGGTCTGCTCCNTGTGGCAGCGCGAGGTAGTCGGCAAATCGGCAGTAGATTGTCCGACTCGCAGACCAATGGCACCGGCGTGAAGTGGCGATGCAGGCGCGGGATTAGCAGTGCATAGTCAGGCAAAGGTGAAGGCGCTCTGTGTCTTGATGACCTCGCCGTCGCTTGCTCGATGTAATTGAACTCGTGCAGCGGCCAGTCGCGATCGGGTTGGGGGTTGCCGCTGAAATCGACCCGCTCGGCGAAGCTGTCAACCTTGCGCCGGGTTGAGCTGGAAGAAGGGGTGGACCCGGCCCTTCCAGGGCGGCGCCCGCCTACCAGCCAGGCGCCTCAGCCCGACCACACTGCCCCAGCGGACGCATGCCGATGTTGATCA
>AASF01002001.1 GCA_000168735.1 Candidatus Endoriftia persephone str. Hot96_1+Hot96_2
TGGCAGTGGCTCTATTGACGACCCTCTATGGGGCGGTGATCGCCAACGCCTTTGCACAACCAATTGCCGATAAGCTGGCCCGCGCCAGTGCCATGGAGAAGACCAACAAGTCTCTGATCATCGAGACCATCTCCGGGATCCAGGAGGGTATGAACCCGCGGGTGTTGGAGCAATTACTAAGCACCTACCTGCGCGGCCAGCGAGAGACGTCCCTCTGGTGACAAGTAGGGCAGGGGAGTATACAGATGGCTGAAGAATGCCCGAAATGTGAAGCCTGCCTGCCTGCCTGCCTGGTTGGCCACCTTTGCTGACCTGATGTCGTTGCTGATGTGCTTTTTTGTGTTGTTGTTGTCGTTCGCAACCATTGATGCCGTGCGTTTCAAGAAGATGGCGGAGTCGATGAAGGATGCCTTCGGCGTGCAGCGTGAGATCCCGGCCAATGAGATCGTCAAGGGCGTCAGCGTGATCAAACAGGAGTTCAGCACGGGTAAAGCCTGAGCCCACGGTGATCGACGAGATTCGCCAGATCACCACAGATGAGGAGCCAGGAGAACCTGGGAGGTCAACGAGAGTAAGGAACAGGCCGAAAAGGATGTCGAAGTCGATCAGCAGATGCGTGAAAGCGGTGCTGGAGCAGATCCGAAGCCGAAGTCAAAGAGCAGGCGGAAGAGCTGAAGATGATGCTGGATAAGGAGATCGATGAGGGGATGCTTGAGGTTGAAACAGAAGCGACCAAGATTATCATTCGAATCCAGGAGAAAGGCTCTTTTGGGTCGGGCAGAGCGACTCTCAATCCTGGATTCTTTGACGTGATCTCGAAGATCACCAAAGTCATCGCCTCCACGCCGGGGAAAGTGGTGGTGGCTGGCCATACTGACGATATCCCCATCTCCACTAAGCGTTTCCGATCCAACTGGGAACTCTCCTCCGACCGCGCGGTAACGGTGGTGCATGCGATGTTGAGCAATCACGGCCTCGACCCCTCCAGGGTCTCGGTTGAGGGGCATGCGGATTCGTCCCCCTTGGTCCCCAATGACTCCTGGGCGAATCGGGCCAAGAACCGGCGTGTTGAACTGATCATCGAGCGGGGGAGTGACAGTGATCTTGGCGTGCAGACGATAGATGCCATCCGGTAAGCCGCAAAGCCAGTTATGATCGGGGGTGCCCATCGAATGCCGGACTATTTCAGCAACCTAACCTAGGTTAAGGGAGTCGATTGATGTCGATTGATGTCGATTGAGAGACAGGGTGGCAGGCCGAGTGAGCGCCGGCGGTTTTTTCGCATTGATGATTCGGTACAGATGAGTTACCGGGTGGTGCAGCAGGGCGAGCTGCAGGGACAGATGAGGGAGCTGGGGCAGCATGTCGACAGCAGTTTCACCGTGATGACCCGGATGCAGGCGATCGATCGGCATCTCTCCGCCGCGCTGCACCGTATCGAACTCAGAGATCCAGATGTGGCCGACTATCTGCGGGCGTTGGATGAGAAGATCGAGTTGCTGGGGCAGAGCTTTCTGGCGGAGGAGCACGGAGTTGCTGGAACAGCCGGCCAAGCCGATCAGCCTGAGTGCCAGGAGGGATCTCCTGTTGGGACCTCAGAAAGCATGGAAATCGGTGCCTTGCTTGAAGTAAAACTGCTGTTACTGCCATCTTTTACCGGGATCATCCACCTTTGGTGAGGTGGTTGGCTGCGATGCAGGTGAGGCCAATGCAAGACTATGCATTCCTGCTCAGAATAAGCTTTTCCAGCATCCGTGACAGCGACCGTGACGCCTTGATTCGGCATATCCTGCGCCTCCAGAGTCGTATGCTCAGAGAGCGGCGTGAATCGCGGGAGCGGGCGGAAGGGTAGTGTGATGCAGCGGCCATCAAAAGACGAGATCAAGATTGCCTTGCGGATGGCGGAGCAAGGTCAGGGAGCGAGAGGGTGTTCGGCGCACCGCTTGCCCGCTATCTGCTCTACCTTCATCATCGAAATGAGCGGCTTGAGTCGATCTACGAACACCTTGAGCGCTATCTGCGCTTTGGGCAGCCGGAGAATGAACATGCCAGGTTGATCTGTCTGATCGAAGAACTCAGAGAGGAGTCGCGCAAAGAAACCGAGGAAAATGGAGGGGAATTTGGTCTCGAGTAGCGAGCCTGCTGCTTTCATGTGCTAAAATTTGCCGAATTTTTCGATGTGCAACCCCTCTTGTCGATACAGGTGTTGCCAGTAACTCGGGAGAGAGCAAAAATGCCGATCTATGAATATCGTTGCGAAGCCTGCGGCCACGAACTGGAAGCGCTGCAGAAGATGAGCGATGCGCTATTAACCGACTGCCCCGAGATGTGGTCAGCCCGCCCATGAAGAAGCAGCTCTCCGACGCCGGATTCCGTCTAACAGGAGGGGGCTGGTACGAGACAGACTTCAAGCAAGGCAGCAAAAAAGAACCTCCATGATTCGGGTAAAAAGGAGTCCAAAATCCCGTCTGTGGCGGCGGTTCCAGCTGCTCCAACTAAGACTTTACTGAGATGCTCTTGCTGCGACGCTATCTGGTAGCGGGCCTGCTGGTCTGGTTGCCGCTGGTGGCCGTGTACCTGGTCGTCCGCACCTTGGTTCGCTGGATGGACAGCAGCCTGCTGCTGCTGCCACTGCAATATCGCCCAGAAACCCTTCTCGGTACGACGATCCCTGGTCTGGGGGTGCTGCTTTCCCTGCTGATCCTATTATTCACCGGGCTGGTGGCGGCAAACCTGTTTGGACGCAAGTTGGTCCGTCTGTGGGAGCGGCTGTTGGCTCGCATTCCTCTGGTCCGCTCAGTCTATTCCGCGGTCAAACAGCTAGTGGAGACCATGTTCTCCGACAATGGCGACTCCTTTCGCAAGGTGGTGTCGGTGGAATTTCCCCGACGCGGTCTCTGGACCC
>AASF01002000.1 GCA_000168735.1 Candidatus Endoriftia persephone str. Hot96_1+Hot96_2
TCAACGGGCTCAAAGAGGGGGCGCGATTGACCACGCAGCTGAAGAAGGCGGGGTGCTTTCCAGAGTTTTCGGTGCAGATGATCGGTGTGGGTGAAGAATCCGGAGAGCTGGAGCAGATGCTGCTGCATATAGCGGAGATATACGATAAAGAGGTGAACCGTTCGATTAAGCAGTCGTTGGCGATCCTGGAGCCAATGCTGATTCTGTTCCTGGGTGTGATCGTTGCTGGGGTGAAGGGCGAATTCGCCCTTGATCAATGGCTTTGGCCTGAGCCTGGTTGGACTGCTGTCGGCCATCCTGCTCGCCATCGTCCTGGGCAGGGGGGTAACCCGCCCCATCGAGGGAATGATGGAGGTGGTCAATCGGATCGAAAAGGGCGACCTCTCCAGCAGTGTAGTGGAACGCTCAACCGGTGAGTTGGGGCGTCTCGAGGTCGTCTTCAATCAGATGATCGCACACTTGAAGACCAAAGGGGGTTCCCAANGGGCCGGATCTACAGCAGCAGGTCGAGCAGGCCACCTCAGACCTGATGCAGACCATGGAGGCGCTGGAGGTGCGCAATGTGGAGCTCGATCTGGCACGCAAACGGGCGCTGGAGGCGAACCAGGTAAAGTCCGAGTTCCTGGCCAACATGAGTCATGAGATCCGCACGCCGATGAACGGCATCCTGGGATTTGTGAACCTGCTGAAGAACTCAGGGGCTCAACGAGCTGCAGCTCGACTACACCAATACTATCCATCGCTCGGCCTCGAGTCTGCTGCAGATCATCAATGACATCCTCGACTTCTCCCGTCTCGAGACCCGCCAGTTTTCACTGGAGGTAGCCAACTTTAGACTGCGCGAGAATATCGAGGATTGTGTGGCGCTGCTCGCCCCAGGAGCCCATGAAAAGGGGCTTGAGATCGTGATACTGGTCTACAATGATGTGCCCGATCTGCTGATTGGCGACATCTCACGGATCCGCCAGATCCTGATTAACCTGGTGGGAAATGCGATCAAATTCACCTCCCACGGGAGAGATCATTGTACGTGTGATGTTGGAGGATGAAGACGATCAACAGTGCACCCTCGCGATCTCGGTACAGGACAGCGGCATCGGCATTCCCGACGAGTTACAACCACAGCTCTTTGAACCCTTCAATCAGGGCATGTTGTCCGCCTCACGCATCTATGGAGGTACCGGCCTCGGTCTCTCCATCTGCAACCGTCTGGTGAAGGTCATGAACGGCTCCATCTCCATGCAGAGCGAGCAGGGCAAGGGCTCCACTTTCACGGTGCAGCTAAGCCTGCCCTATGAGGCAGATGGCCAGTCAACCCGCTATCCCCAGTTGCTACAGGGAAAACGCATCGCCTGCTACGACAGCCATAAACTGGCGGGCACCGCCAATCAGCACCGTCTGACTCTACTGGGTGCCAGTGTCGAGCGTTTCTATACCGCGGATGAACTGCTGGCGGCGATCCAGGCCCAGCCCCTGCTGCTGGATGCGATCCTGCTCGGATTCTCCCGTCGGGATTTACTGGATGAGAGTGTAAAGGCGCTGGTGCTGCGGCTACGCAATATTGCCAACATCCCGATGATCACGCTGATCAGTTCGTCGGACCAGGCGGTATTGGATGAGATTCGCGCCCTTGAGGAGCGACGAGTGTCTGTCAAAACCAACCCCAATCCAACTGCTGCAGCGCAGTTTTCGCAAACTGCTGCAACTCCCGATCCACTCAGGTTATCCGAGCCTGGCCGTCGAGACGGAACCAATGGCCATCCCCAGCTACCCTGGCCTGCGGGCGCTTGTGGCAGACGACAATGAGATCAACCTCCACTTGATCGAAGAGCTGTTGAAGCGCACCGGTGCCGAGGTGGTGCTAGCCCACGATGGCGAAGAGGTACTGGAGATCGTAGCCTGCCAGGCCGCCTTTGACCTGATTCTGATGGATATCCACATGCCAAAGATCGATGGAGTGGAGGCCACGATCCGCTTGCGACAGCAGGAGTCGGAAGATAGCCATCTGCCAATCGTCGGTCTGACTGCCGACGTGTTGCCACAGAACTTCAACCACGCCCTTGAGTCGGGGATGGATGCCTGTCTGATGAAGCCGCTGGAAGAGCTACGTCTGTGGGAGCTGATCGATCAGATCACCAGCCATACCCTGCCCGAACGCCCGTTACTGGTCAGCCAACCGCCTGAGGTGCACGATCAAAAGGAGAGTCCCGCTGCGGGACACTGAGCGCGCCCTCTCCATCGCCGGAGGCAATCCGGAGCTGGCTCAGGAGATGTATGCGTCCCTGCTCAAAGAGCTAACGCAGGGGCACAGCAGGAACTCAGTCAAAAAGTCGCTGCACGGGACTGGATGGGGTTGCGAGAGAGCGCCCACAAGACCCGCGGCTCGGCACGATACTGTGCAGCGGTGGCCCTTGATCAGCTGCTGACCAGGCTGGAACTGGCGGCGGATGCCGACTCGTGCCACCCGCACCACTGAGCTGCTTGGTGAGCTGGATGCGCTGATCCTGCGCATGACGCAGCAGAGCTGAGCTCGATTCAGGGCCTCTGCAGCAACAGCTGTTTCATCTCGGCCACCGCCGCGGCCAGGCCGCTGAATACCGCACGGCTGATGATCGAGTGACCGATGTTCAACTCCCGGATCTGCTCGATCGCCAGAATCGGCTTGACGTTATGGTAGTCGAGGCCATGTCCGGCGTTGACCTGCAGACCCAGGCTGTTGCCATACTCCACTGCCTGGATAATTCGCTCCAGCTCTGTCTGACGTTGCTGGGGGTTGGCGGCGTCCGCATAGTGCCCGGTATGGATCTCCACCACCGGCGCACCCACCAGCCACGGCTGCATCGAGCTGACTGGGGTCTGCATCGATAAACAGAGAGACACGGATCCCCGCCTCCTTTAGTTCTGCGCAGTAATCGGTCATGTAATCGCTGGTTTTGCAGCGACCTCAAGCCCCCCCTCCGTGGTCAACTCCTCGCGACGTTCCGGCACCAGGGCAGCAGTCGGCGGGACGAAATCGGGAGGCAATTGCCGCCATTTCGGCGGTGGCCGCCATCTCCAGGTTCATGCGGGTCTGCAGCATGCCTGAGAGGATCTCCACATCCCGGTCTTGGATGTGGCGCCGATCCTCCCGCAGATGCAGGGTAATGGCATCAGCCCCTGCCTGCTCAGCCACCAGCGCCGCCTGCACTGGCTCCGGATAGCGGGTGCCTCGGGCCTGACGCAGGGTCGCCACATGATCGATATTGACCCCCAGCAAAATCTCTCGCTCTCTGCTCATTCCCAGTCCTTCAAAATGTAGTGGTGTGGTTTTCCCGGTTCAGGGTGTGCTGCGGAACAATTCACGGCTCTTCAGCGGTTTATTGCCAAGATAGAAGGCCAACACTCGGCGCATCAAGCCCACGTGCCTCCTGAATGGTGCGGCGCTCGCTGAAGTCGCGTCGATGCATTCCGAGCATAGTGGCGCCATGCACCACCATCGGTGAGCGCGTACGTCCCGTCTCAAACACCACAGGCCCATGTTCGATATGGAACTCATAGAGCCGCTCTGCCTCGATTTTGTCGCCGTTATCGGCCTCCTGGTCCAGCAGCAGTCCATAGCCAAGCTCATCCAGTAACTCCAGCTCGAAGTGGCGCAGAACCGCTTCCATCGGCTCTGCTGTCGCCAGTGCGGCCAGGGTATTGCTGTAGTGGAGAAACAGCTGGGGATGGGGATCTTCCCGCTGCAGCAGGCGGGTCAGCAATTCGTTCAGATAGAAGCCACAGTAGAGGTG
>AASF01001999.1 GCA_000168735.1 Candidatus Endoriftia persephone str. Hot96_1+Hot96_2
GCCCTTAGTTTCCAGCATGCACCTCAACCCAGCCCGGCACCAGCGCCAGCGCCTGCGGCAGAGCGGACGGATCGTTGCCGCCTGCCTGCGCCATATCGGGGCGTCCGCCCCCCCTGCCACCAATCTTTTCCGCCACCAGCTTGACCAGATCGCCAGCCTTCATCCGGCCAGTCAGGTCCTTGGTGACCCCGGACACCAGAGCGACCTTGTCACCCATTGATGGCCGCCAGCAAGATCACTGCAGACCCCAGTTTGTTCTTCAGCTGATCCATGGTTTCACGCAGCGACTTGGAATCAGCACCTTCCAGCGTGGCCGCCAAGACCTTGATCCCGGCCACATCTTCAGCGCTAGAGGCCAGATCACTGCCGGCCGCACTCGCCAGCTTACCCTTGAGCTGCTCGAGCTCTTTTTCTAGCTTCCGGTTGCGCTCCAGCAGCTGCATGACCTTCTCTTCAAGATCATCACGACTCCCTTTCAGCAACGCCACGGTTCGCAGCACTCGCTCCTCATCGGCCTCCATCCACTCGATGGCGCGCTGACCGGTGACCGCTTCGATGCGCCTCACGCCGGCGGCGATGCCGGTCTCGACGATAATCTTGCAGAGGCCGATATCACCCACCGCCTTCACATGGGTGCCGCCGCACCAGTTCGGTTGAAAAATCACCCATCCGCAGTACCCGCACCTGCTCATCATACTTCTCGCCGAACAGCGCCATCGCACCACTTGACCTGGCATCCTCCAGAGACATGATGCGCGTCTCCACCATGTGATTCTGGCGGATCTGCTCGTTCACCCGCTGCTCCACTCTCTGCAGCTGTTCACGGCTGACCGGCTCGAACTGAGAGAAGTCGAAGCGCAGCCGCTCATCGTCTACCAGCGACCCCTTCTGCGCCACATGATCGCCCAGCACCTCACGCAGCGCGGCGTGTAACAGATGCGTCGCCGAGTGGTTGAGGGCGGTGGCTTGACGGGTAAAGGCGTTGACCTCAGCCGTAACCGGATCCCCCACCGCGAGACTGCCCTCCTCCAGCTTGCCGATGTGACCAAACACATCACCACCCTGTTTGCGGGTATCCTCGACCTCGAACAGCACGCCACCCTTGGCGCTGATCATCCCTTTATCGCCGGCCTGACCACCCGACTCCGGCGTAGAACGGCGTACGATCCAGCACCACCAGGCCGGGTCTCGGCCCTCGGGCCAGGGCTATCCAGCGACTCGGCCATCCCGGTAGAGCGCCACCACGGTGGCATTCGCCTCAAGGCACTCATAGCCGACAAATTCAGTCTCACCCTCGAGGCCGACGCTGACCTCCTGATTAACGCCAAACTGGCTTGCGGCACGGGGCACGCTCGCGTTGCGCCTCCATCTCCCGCCGGAAGCCCTCCATGTCGAGGGTCAGATCGCGCTCACGGGCGATATCCGCGGTCAGATCGACCGGGAAAGCCGTAGGGTATCGTAAAGTTTGAAGACGGTCGCGCCTGGGATCTGCTTCCCTTCTAGCCCAGCAATCACCTCCTCAAGAATCCGCATTCCCTGTTCCAGAGTCTCGGCGAAACGCTCCTCCTCCTGTTTCAGCACCCGCTCAACCAGCGCCCGGGCACTCAGCAGTTCCGGATAGCTCGCCCCCATCTCGTCACACAGCGGCCCCACCAGCCGATAGAAAAATGCCCCCTTCTGTCCCAGCATATAGCCATGCCGGATGGCACGCCGAATGATCCGACGCAGCACAAAGCCGCGCCCCTCATTGGAGGGGATCACCCCGTCCACAACAAGAAATGCACAGGAACGGATGTGGTCTGCGATCACCCGCAGCGACTTCTCCTGCAGATTTGAACAACCGGTCACTTCAGATGCCGCCTTGATCAGGTTGGCGAACAGATCGATCTCATAGTTGCTGTGAACGCCCTGGCATTACCGCTGCCAACCGCTCCAACCCCATACCGGTATCCACCGAAGGCTTGGGTAGCGGTGTCATATTCCCTTCCGCATCCCGGTTGTACTGCATAAACACCAGATTCCAGATCTCGATATAGCGATCGCCATCCTCCTCCGGCGTGCCCGGCGGACCACCGGCAACCCTCGGGACCATGATCGTAGAAGATCTCGCTACAGGGACCACATGGACCGGTGTCACCCATCGACCAGAAATTGTCACTCTCGTGGCGTTTACCGCCAGGTTTGTCCCCGATGCGGGTAAAGCGCGCCTCACTGACACCGATCTCTTTGAGCCAGATATCGGCAGCCTCATCATCCTCTTCGTAAACGGTCACCCAAAGCTTTTCCGCAGGCAGCCCCAGCTGTGCGAGTGAGAAATTCCCAGGCGTAGTTGATTGCTTCACGCTTGAAATAGTCACCAAAGCTGAAGTTACCCAACATCTCGAAGAAGGTGTGGTGGCGTGCGGTGTATCCCACGTTCTCAAGGTCATTATGCTTGCCGCCGGCGCGCACGCAGCGCTGCGAACTAGCAGCCCGGAGATAACTGCGCTTGTCGCGACCAAGAAAGGCATCTTTGAATTGCACCATGCCCGCGTTGGGTAAACAGCAGGGTGGGGTCATTCAGCGGCACTAACGGACTGCTCGCCACCACCTCGTGACCATTTTGCGCAAAATAGTCGAGGAATGCCTTGCGGATATCTGCACTACTTTTCATATTGGACAAACAAAATTTCAATGAGGACAGTGAATTAACAGGGGGAGCCCTGCACCACAGAGCGCCCGTTTCGCGAACGCACAGGCAAACCCGTAGCCGCCCGAATCAAATCCAAAACAGCCCTAGAGCATAACAGGAACCCCAAACGAATTCTCATCCTCTTTACCTACTTCGGCATCAAGAGATGCAAGGACTCAACAGACAGGAAACGATGGAAGGGGAGGCGACGCTCCGCAAGCGCAAGCGCAGGCGCAGGCGCAGGCGCAGGCAGGCAGGCAGGCAGGCAGGCAGGCAGGCAGGCAGAAGAATATTGTGGAACCGGGAGGATCACCCCGTCGCCATCCGTGCGAAGCCCCACCTTCGGGATCAGTCAATCAACAGCTCACGGATCATCGCGGCGGGAAACCCCCGGTACTCAAGGAAACGCGCCCTACGGGCCAGTTCGCGCCGATCATCCACCGATCCGCCACCATATTTTGCATCGTGAACCCGCTGCAA
>AASF01001998.1 GCA_000168735.1 Candidatus Endoriftia persephone str. Hot96_1+Hot96_2
CGGCGAGCCGGTCGATATCGTGCTCAATCCGCTGGGTGTGCCCTCGCGCATGAACGTTGGTCAGGTGCTGGAGACCCATCTCGGCTTCGCCGCCAAAGGGGTCGGGCGCAAGATCGGCGCGATGCTGCAGGCCCAGGCGAAGGTCGCCGAGCTGCGTGAGTTCCTCGATAAGGTCTACAACACCAGCGGCAAGCGTGAAGATCTCGACTCCCTCACCGATGAAGAGGTGGTGACGCTATGTGGCAACCTCCGCGAAGGCGTGCCGATGGCCACACCGGTCTTCGATGGTGCCCACGAGTCTGAGATCCACCACATGCTGGAGCTGGGCGGACTGCCGCAGAGCGGTCAGCTGACCCTGTTCGATGGTCGTACCGGCGACGCCTTCGAGCGTCAGGTCACGGTTGGTTACATGTACATGCTGAAGCTCAACCATCTGGTGGACGACAAGATGCATGCCCGCTCCACTGGTCCCTACAGCCTGGTTACTCAGCAGCCGCTGGGTGGTAAGGCGCAGTTCGGTGGTCAGCGCTTCGGTGAGATGGAGGTCTGGGCGTGGGAAGCCTATGGCGCCGCCTACACCCTGCAAGAGATGCTCACGGTCAAGTCCGACGACGTCCAATGGGCCGTACCCGCATGTATAAGAATATTGTCGACGGCAATCATCAGATGGAAGCGGGAATGCCGGAATCGTTCAATGTGTTGGTCAAGGAGATCCGCTCCCTCGCCATTAACATTGAACTGGAACAGGACTAATACGGAGTCACTACCTTGAAAGATCTTCTGAACATTCTGAAGCAGCAGGGGCAGACTGAGGAATTCGATGCAATTCGCATCGGTTTGGCCTCCCCTGACATGATCCGGTCCTGGTCCTATGGCGAAGTAAAGAAGCCAGAGACCATCAACTACCGCACCTTCAAGCCGGAGCGCGATGGACTGTTTTGCGCCAAGATCTTCGGCCCCGGTGAGTGACTATGAGTGCCTGTGCGGCAAGTACAAGCGTCTCAAGCACCGTGGCGTGGTGTGTGAGAAGTGCGGCGTTGAAGTGACCCTGGCCAAGGTGCGCCGCGAGCGCATGGGCCACATCGAGCTGGCCAGTCCGGTGGCGCACATCTGGTTCCTCAAGTCGTTGCCGTCGCGTATCGGCCTGCTGATGGACATGACGCTACGCGATATCGAGCGGGTGCTCTACTTTGAGTCGTTCGTCGTGGTTGACCCCGGCATGACGCCGCTGGAGCGCAGTCAGCTGCTAACCGATGAGCAGTATCTGGAGGCGCTTGAGGAGAACGGCGATGAATTTGATGCGCGCATGGGCGCCGAGGCGGTCTATGAGCTGCTCAAGACCATCGACATCCCGGAGGAGATCAAGCGTCTGCGGGAGGATATCGAGGGCACCAATTCCGAGACCAAGATCAAGAAGTTTACCAAGCGGCTGAAGCTGCTGGAGTCGCTCAATCAGTCTGGCAATCGCCCCGAGTGGATGGTGATGACCGTGCTGCCAGTGTTGCCGCCGGAGCTGCGTCCGCTGGTGCCGCTGGATGGTGGTCGGTTTTGCCGACCTCCGATCGTAAGACGTATCTCGTACCGATCGGCGTGATCAACCGCAACAATCGTCTGAAGCGGCTGCTTGATCTGAATGCCCCCGATATCATCGTGCGCAACGAGAAGCTGCATGTTGCAGGAGTCGGTGGATGCGCTGCTCGACAACGGTCGCCGCGGACGCGCCATTACCGGCACCAACCGCCGTCCGCTGAAGTCGCTGGCCGACATGATCAAGGGCAAGCAGGGGCGCTTTCGTCAGAATCTGTTGGGTAAACGTGTCGACGTATTCCGGGCGTTCGGTCATCGTGGTCGGCCCGACCCTCAAGCTGCATCAGTGCGGCCTGCCGAAGAAGATGGCGCTGGAACTATTCAAGCCGTTTATCTTCTCCAAGCTGCAGCTGCGTGGCCTGGCTACCACCATCAAGGCAGCGAAGAAGCTGGTAGAGCGCGGCACCACCGAGGTCTGGGATATCCTCGAAGAGGTGATCCGCGAGCACCCGGTGATGCTTAATCGCGCACCAACCTTGCACCGTCTCGGCATCCAGGCGTTTGAGCCGGTGCTGGTGGAGGGTAAGGCGATCAACCTGCATCCGCTGGTTTGTACCGCCTTCAATGCTGACTTCGATGGCGACCAGATGGCGGTGCATGTGCCACTCTCGCTGGAGGCGCAGCTCGAGGCGCGCAGCCTGATGATGGCGACCAACAACATCCTCTCTCCGGCCAACGGCGACCCGATCATCGTGCCTTCTCAGGACGTGGTACTGGGGCTCTACTTCATGACCCGCGAGCGGGTCAACGCCAAGGGCGAGGGCATGGCCTTCGCCGATATCGAAGAGGCCAAGCGTGCCTACGATGCTGGTCAGGCCGACCTGCAGGCGCGGGTCAAGGTGCGTATCCGTGAGGTCGAGATCGGCGAGGATGGCAGTCGTCGTGAAAAATATTCGATCGTCGATAGCACGGTTGGTCGGGCTATCGTATTTGAGATCGTGCCCGACGGGCTGCCCTTCTCGCTGGTGGATCAGCCGATGGGTAAGAAGGCGATCTCTAACCTGATCAATGCCTCCTATCGTCGCCTCGGTCTGAAAGACACCGTGGTGTTCGCCGACCAGTTGATGTACATGGGTTTCCGTTTCGCAACTCGGGCCGCGGTCTCTTTCTGCGCCAATGATATGGTGGTGCCGGAGGAGAAGAGCGAGATCCTGGCGCGGGCGGAGGAGGAGGTCAAGGAGATCGAGAATCAGTACATCTCCGGTCTGGTGACCAACGGCGAGCGCTACAACAAGGTGGTGGATATCTGGTCCCACACCAATGACCAGGTGGCCAAGGCGATGATGGCCAAGCTCGGCAAGCGGAAGGTCACCGATCATGAGGGCAACGAGGTTGAGCAGGACTCCTTCAACTCGGTCTACATGATGGCGGACTCTGGCGCGCGTGGTTCCGCTGCCCAGATTCGCCAGCTGGCGGGTATGCGAGGCCTGATGGCCAAGCCCGACGGCTCGATCATTGAGACGCCGATCACCGCCAACTTCCGTGAGGGGCTCGACGTACTGCAGTACTTCATCTCCACCCATGGCGCACGTAAGGGTCTGGCCGACACCGAGCTGAAGACGGCTAACTCCGGTTACCTGACGCGTCGACTGGTCGATGTGGCGCAGGACATGGTGGTGTTGGAGGAAGATTGCGGCACCGAAGAGGGGCTGGTGATGCAGCCGATCATCGAAGGCGGTGATGTGGTCGAACCGTTGCGCGAGCGTATCCTCGGACGCGTAACCGCCGTCGATCTCTACCGCCCCGGCAGCGATGAGCTGGTCTGCGAAGCCGGCACACTGCTCGATGAGGAGTGGGTTGATACCCTGGAGCGGGTTGGTATTGACCAGGTAGTGGTGCGTTCTGCCATCACCTGCAAGGCCCGGGTCGGTGTCTGTGCCCAGTGTTATGGTCGAGATCTGGCGCGAGGTCACCGGGTGAATCAGGGTGAGGCGGTTGGTGTTATCGCTGCCCAGTCGATCGGCGAGCCCGGCACCCAGCTAACCATGCGTACCTTCCATATCGGGTGGCGCCGCGTCACGTTCTGCGGCAGTCAACAATGTTCAGGTGAAGACCGGCGGTACTGTACGGCTGCACAACATCAAGACGGTCAAGCATGCGGCAGGGCACTTGGTGGCGACATCACGCTCTGGTGAGCTGACCGTGGTTGATGAGGTAGGGCGTGAGCGCGAGCGCTACAAGGTGCCCTACGGTGCAACCCTGCAGGTGGCCGACGAGTCGCCGGTGGAAGGCGGTCAGATCGTCGCCCAACTGGGATCCGCATACTCACCCGGTTATTACCGAGGTGGAGGGCACCCTGGTGTTTGTCGACTTCGTCGACGGCGTCACCGTGCAGAGTCAGGTGGACGATGTCACGGGCCTTAGCTCGCTGGTGGTCATAGATCCAAAGCAGCGGCCTGCGGCGGGCAAGGATATCCGTCCGATGGTGAAACTGGTTGATGCCGAAGGCAATGACCTGAATATCGCTGGCACCGACATCCCTGCCCACTACTTTCTGCCGTCTGAGGCGATTATCGGTGTGCAGGATGGTGCCGCAGTGGGCGTTGGTGACGTGTTGGCGCGTATTCCGCAGGAGTCATCCAAGACCCGTGATATCACGGGTGGTTTGCCGCGTGTTGCAGATCTGTTCGAGGCGCGCAAGCCGAAGGATCAGGCGATCCTCGCCGAAGCTACCGGTACCGTCAGTTTTGGTAAGGACACCAAGGGCAAGCAGCGTTTGGTGGTGACCGATTCGGAAGGCGAACAGCATGAAGAGCTGATTCCGAAATGGCGGCACGTCAACGTGTTTGAAGGTGAGCATGTGGTGAAGGGCGATGTGATCTCCGACGGCGAGCTCAATTCGCACGACATCCTGCGCTTGAAGGGCGTAACTGACATTGCCGAATATCTGGTCCAAGGAGATTCACGACGTCTACCGGCTGCAGGGCGTGAAGATCAACGACAAGCACATCGAAGTGATCATCCGCCAGATGCTGCGTAAGGTCGAGGTCGTCAGTTCGGGGCGACCAGCAAATACCTCAAGGGCGAGCAGGTGGAAAAGGCTTCTCTGTTGGAGGAGGCGGAGCAGCTGCGTAAAGATGGCAAGCATCCAGCGGCTCTATGGAGCCGCTCCTGCTGGGCATCACCAAGGCTTCGCTGGGCAACCNGAGTCCTTCATCTCGGCGGCCTCCTTCCAGGAGACCACGCGGAGTGCTGACTGAGGCGGCGGTGCGTGGCTCCAGCGATAGCCTTAATGGGCTTAAGGAGAACGTCATTGTTGGTCGTTTGATTCCGGCAGGTACCGGCCTTTTCTATCACAAGGCTCGCCGTTGTAAGCGGATGGAGGCGACGATGGAGGAGGAGAGTAAGCCTGAGCTGGTGGTGGAAGAGGTGGAGCAGGCCTTTAAGGAGGCGCTGAACACCCCGGAAGTGGAGTAATCAGCACCTCTTTTGGCCGGGCTTGAGCAGGCTTTCTTTGCTGAAGCTTGACAAGCGTGCTAACGGTGCATAGAATGCGCCGTCTTTGTGACAGGTCGGCCTCTGGCCGGCCTGTCGCTTCTGACGCGCTAACTCATCGCGGATGCGGTGGTTGGGGCGAAGTTAATTGCCAGAGAATTCGATCGTTCCGGTGCTGTGAATGCGGCCGGTGGGTGTCGGCTTCTCCTTTGTTTTTGTGATATGCAAGTGTCAACGTCCTTGGAGACGGAGTAGATGGCGACGATTAACCAGCTGGTGCGTAAGCCCAGAAAACGGAAAGTCCAGAAGAGTAATGTGCCGGCCCTGGAGGCGTGTCCGCAGCGCCGTGGTGTGTGTACGCGTGTTTATACCACTACGCCAAAAAAGCCGAACTCGGCGTTGCGTAAGGTGGCTCGCGTACGCCTCACCAATGGCTACGAGGTAACTACCTACATCGGTGGTGAGGGTCACAACCTGCAGGAGCACTCGGTGGTGCTGATTCGTGGTGGTCGTGTTAAGGACCTTCCCGGTGTGCGTTATCACGTGGTGCGCGGGCAGTCTCGATACCTCCGGTGTTGAGAGTCGACGTCAGGGTCGTTCCAAGTATGGTGCCAAGCGGCCCAAAAGCTAAACAGCTGAATTTTGAGTTGAGATAGAGCAATGCCAAGAAGACGAGTAGCAGCCAAGCGCGAGACCCTTCCTGATCCGAAGTTCGGAAGTGAACTGCTGGCGAAGTTCATCAACATGGTGATGGTTGATGGCAAGAAATCGGTCGCCGAGAAGATTCTCTACGGCGCGCTCGATCAGATGTCTGAGAAGCGTGGTGGTGAGCCTCTGGATGTGCTGGAGATGGCGCTGGAGAATGTTCGTCCTGCGGTTGAAG
>AASF01001997.1 GCA_000168735.1 Candidatus Endoriftia persephone str. Hot96_1+Hot96_2
CTTGATCATGGCAACTCCACCAAGGAGTTTTTGGCCTACTGTGAAGCGGAGCGAGAGCGCCGCATCAACTCCGGCAAGGAGTTTGATGAAGAGAGTTTCAACCAAGCGATGGATCTGGTGCTGCGCAAACTTAAGGTGCTGGAAGAGGAGGGCTGGACATGATCATCCACGCTATCTCCGCCAGAAACGTACTCAAATATGCCAGCCTTGAGCTGAAGGACCTGCCGGCCAACGGTCTGATCGCGATCACCGGGTCCAACGAATCGGGTAAGAGCACGATCGGTGAGACAGTCTGTTTCGCCCTGTTCGGACGCACCTTCTCCCTCGAAAGCGACGATCTCGGCAAGGTCATCCGCTGGGGGCAGACGCACTGTTCGGCAGAACTGGAGTTTAGCGTAAAAGATGGCGTGCGCTACCGCATCTCGCGTTTTCTCGATGACAAGGGCAACCACAGCGCGCGGTTGAAGCGGGCCGAGGCGGGCGACGATGAAGAACCGCTGGCGCTGGGAATGGAGGCGGTTGCCGACCGACTCTACGGACTGATCGGCTACGAATACGACGAGTTCATCGAATCCTTCTATCTTGCCCAGCGCGAGATCACCACGCCTCACCCACACAGCCACGCGCTCAAGACCATGGCCGGCCTGGTGACCCTGGAATATTGTGTCGAAAGCTTCAACAGTGACATCGAGCAGGGGGCGGTGCTGGTCAAAGAGACCGGCGAGGAGATAGCACAGCTTCAGGAGCAGATCGACGAAGTCGGGGCTTGACCGTGCTGTCCTCCCCGGCCTGGAACTGCATCGCAGCGAACTGCTGCAACAGGTGGAGCAGCGCAACCAGGCACTTGAATCCCTCGACCAGGCATCCATCGAGTACCAGGAGGCCTATACCCAACGACAAAAGGCCATCGGCAGTCGTGGTCGGGCCGGTTTTCTGCGTCTATTGTCGCTGCTCGCAGCGCTACTCGCCGGAGGCCTCTGGTGGGCTGCTGGTGCAGCAGCCTGAACTGGCAATCTCACAACAGATTGCTGAGTTGATCGCCAGTAACAGTCCGCTGCACGATACCGGGATGATGGCCTATGCCCACTACGTCGGCGCCGGTTTTGCGCTGCTGTTTCTGCTCTTTTGGGTGCGTCGCAGCAGTCTGAACAGACGCATCCAGTCACTGCAACAGCGCGGCGGAGGTACTCTCCGATAAGCTGCACGGGCTCGATGATTTGCCCCTTTTGAGCAGACTGACGGACGCGCATGAAGAAGGGGATCCCGCTATCCCAGCGATTGAGCCGGGGGATAGAGAGTCTCTTGCTCGGCGGGTGCGTGGATTGCGAGGCGGATATGCGCCGAGGCGCGCGACGGGGTTGCTGTAGAGCAGGCCCAGCTACGCAGCGAGATCGAGCTGGCCCAGCTCGATATTCAGCGGCTCGATACAGATATCTGCCGCTGAGCAGGAGCGTCTCGACAAGGCTGATGGGCTGGAGTCGATCCGCGAGAGTCTGCAGGTAAAGGTCGAGGATAATCAGCGCAATATGGACCTTTGCGAGTTGGCCAATGGGCTGCTCTCCGGGCGCGATTCGCGAGGTCTCCTATCATTTCAATCTCAAGCTTCGCCAGCTGGTGGGCAAGAGCCTGCCACTGTTCACTGAAAAGCCGCTACGAACAGCGGGAAGATCGACGATGATCTGACGGTGCGTGCTTTTCTCCAGCGAGAAGGCCGACTTCATGGACCTGGATGAGATCTCCAGTGGCACCCAGCGGCAGATTATGCTGGCGGTGCGGTTGGCGCTCTCCCAGGAGTTGGTCGAGCGGGCGGTGTGGCGCGGAGCAGTTCCTGTTCCTCGACGAGCCCTTCGCCTTCTTCGATCAGCGCCGTACCCGCAGTTGCGATGACGGTGCTGCCGACGGTGAGCAACGACCTGACCCAAATCTGGATCATCGGTCAGGAGTTTCCGAAGGATGTGCATTTTGACCTGCACATCGAGTGCGACAGGGAGTTTCAGACTATCCCGGCTGCGGCCGAATGAGTTGCGTTCGTCCCCATCGCCTGGAGCAACTAGAGGAGCAACAGTGCGCCGACTCTTCTTTCTGATGCCGAACCTGGAGTCCTGCCGCCAAGTGGTTGCGGAACTCGAAGATGAGGGGGTGCCAGAGCATCATCTGCATGCCATCGCCAGTCTCGATCAGTCCCTTGATGGGCTACCGGAGGCTGGAGTGCTGCAGAAGACCGAGCTGGCTCACGGTCTGGAGT
>AASF01001996.1 GCA_000168735.1 Candidatus Endoriftia persephone str. Hot96_1+Hot96_2
TTTAAACGAATCGCCCTGATCCAGACGTGTTTGTAGATATCGTTCTTGAAGCGGTTGATCGCCGCCAGTACCTGGATTGTTGCTCGTTGGTGGAGCCGTGTGAGACTGGTCGGCGTCTTACCGTAGGTGAAGTAGAACTCATCCTCCGGCCAGGCGGCTCGTGCATATTGCGACCGGTGCGACAGCTGATCGGCACATTGGTGGCCAGCGGGCTGAAGTTGGGTTCTGTTCGCCCGGCGGAACGCAGTGAGTACATGAGACCGGAGAAGAACTCGATACGACCCGAGTCAGTGGGCACCGGCATCTTGCGCGGCATGCCCGCGTGCTCGATCAGATGCACCTTGTCCTCCTCATGGTAGACCCCCCTAGTGCGCAGTGGTGTGATCCAACTCCGCCGCCGACTTGTTGGATCTTCTTCGCTGCCTGCTCAAAGTGCGACACGACGACAGGCGGCGAGAAAGCTCCCCTTTTTGTGGATCTGCCTGGTCTCCTCCCAGTGCGCCTTTACCGGCAGCTTGGACAGCCCGGTGAGGGTCTCAATCCAGTCAAGGAAACTCTCGGTCTCGCCGGAGATGATCTCGGTCAGCTTATAGAGCATGTCCGGGGTCTCTTCGGTGTCGTAGAGTGGGTCGATCGCCGCATAACGAGTGGTCAGCGCCAGATCCTGGGTTAACCCCGTTTCCGGTAGACCGCCGGCTCATCTCGCTCCAGATAAGTCGTATTGGGCAGGATCACATCGGCATAGGCAGCGGTATCCGAGGGCAGCACCTTCCGATCACCACCACCAGCTTCCATATTCTCGTGGCTTAGACACTTCCTTCCAGTAGGTATCGGGGTAGTAGTGGCGCACCGGGTTGGCGGCGTTGATGATGGTGGCACGAGTCAGGTAGGGCTCAACCGTTGAAGTTGACCTTGCCCTCTATCGACTCACGGAAACCGGTGTCGGTCATCACCGGCAAGCGCGATGCTCTGCTCACACCGCCTCCTTCTGTTGCGCGGCCCAGGCCCAGGTCCAGCCTGGCTTGTCCGTGGGAGAAGTTTTCCCCCTTGGAGACCGCGCCGATCACCATCTTGGCGAAGTGCATGCCAGCCAGATTGGCCATCGGCGCGGCGATCTCATGGCCCCGCATCGTAGCGCCTTGAACATCTCCTTGGCCTTGTGGCGATACTCGGCGGCCTGGATCCAACCGCCGATGGTGTCGATGCCACCGGTCAGGGCCTGAATCATCGCCTGCACCCGACGCAGCATCATGATGTTGCCAAAGCGGGCACCGTGCCAACCAGGATCGATGATGGCGGGTCGGCTGGTGCCGAACTCCCGGGCGATACGCTCGATGGTCTCGGCTTTGATGCCGGTGGAGACAGCGGCCCACTCCGGGGGTGTACTCGTGCAACTCCTCCAGCTGGGCCTGAAACACGGTCTGTACCGCCTTACCGTCCACCTGCAGGCCTTCCGGGGCCTTGAGGTCAGGGCAGAAGGTCCGCCCCTCGATATCGGTGCGGTTGTCGTTGCTGAACTTCTTCAGCGTACGCAGCTCGCGGGTACCCTCCATCACCACCTGCGGCCGACCTTCATCATCCACCAGCGGCTGCCACTCTCCGGCATCGTCCCGATAGAGCAGGAACGGCATATTAGTGTGACGCTTAAGGAAGGGCGCATCGTAGTAGCCCTCCTCCATCATCACCCGCATCATCGCCCAGCAGGAAGGGCAGATCGGTGCCGGGGCGAATCGCGATCCACTCATCCGCCTTGGCAGCAGTCTCTGAGCGGCGCGGATCGAGCGCCACCACCTTGGCGCCGTTTTTGCAGCCCTGGGCGAAACGCACCATACGGCAGGTG
>AASF01001995.1 GCA_000168735.1 Candidatus Endoriftia persephone str. Hot96_1+Hot96_2
TGGTAGGATAGCCTTTGTGACGGGCCAAGCCGTAGCCGGGATGGTGTTGATCGAGCTCGACCATCTCCCGGTCGCGCGCCACATTGGCGATGATGGAGGCGGCGCTGATCGCCTCGACGCTGCTGTCGCCGCCGATGATCGCCTCCACCGGGCAGGCGAGCTGCGGGGCATGTTTGCCATCCACCAGCACCCGCTGCGGCGTCAGTGCCAGTGCCTCCACGGCGCGGCGCATCGCCAGCAGGCTCGCCTGCAGGATGTTGATCTGGTCAATCTCCTCCACCTCGGCGCGCCCCAGCGCCCAGGCCAGCGATTGGGTGCGAATCTGCTCCGCCAGCTGTTCGCGACGCTTTTCCGAGAGCTTTTTAGAGTCGGCCAGTCCCTCAATCGGCTGCGCCGGGTCGAGGATCACCGCCGCAGCCACCACCGGGCCGGCCAGTGGCCCGCGGCCCACCTCGTCGACCCCCGCAACAAAGATATGATCAGTCACTTTTGTTCTCCATCAAGCATCGCCAAGATCTGCATCCGCAGCACGATCGGCTGCGTTGCGCCGTAGGTTTTTGTGAATCTCGGCATAGCGTGTGGCGATTTCGGCACGCCGCTGCGGATCATCGAGCAGC
Source organism: Candidatus Endoriftia persephone str. Hot96_1+Hot96_2 (assembly GCA_000168735.1). Classification (GTDB taxonomy): domain Bacteria; phylum Pseudomonadota; class Gammaproteobacteria; order Chromatiales; family Chromatiaceae; genus Endoriftia; species Endoriftia persephonae. Next base: position 618 of record AASF01001995.1, read on the forward strand.
GCCAGCAGCGCAGAACCCATCGCCTCGGGTTCTACCCTGCTGCTGCAGAAACTCTGGCGCCAGCTCCTCTTCTGCCAGCAGGTTGGCCATCGCCATGTAGGGGATCTTCACCAGATTGAGGCGGGTCACCAGCCAGTAGGTGAGTGCTGCCAGCCGATAGGCAACCACCATCGGCCTGCTTCAGCAGCAAGGTCTCCAAAGTGGCGGTGCCGGAAGCGGTGAGCACCAGATCCGCCGCGCCGAGTCGCCTCGCGCGGGCGGCCATCCAGCAAGGTCAGGGGCATGCCGGGGTGCGAACTCTGCGGCCGCTATGGAAAACGCCTCGCGGAGCCGCTGGTTGACCATCGGTGCGACAAACTGCAGTTCGGGGCGCTGCTGATGGCACCAACTAGCGGTCTGCAGAAACGCCGCCGAGAGCATCTTCAGCTCGCTCATGCGGCTACCCGGCAATAGTGCGATCACCGGCCGCTGCGGATCGAGGCCTAATTCATGACGCAACTGCTGCGCATCCGCCGGCTCGAGTGGGATCTGATCCGCCAGCGGGTGGCCGACATATTCGGCACGCACCCGGTTGGCGCGCAGAAATTCACTCTCGAAGGGAAACAGGCAGAGCATCAGATCGACCGCGCTATGCAGATTTGTGACCCGCCCCTGGCGCCAGGCCCAGACCGTGGGGCTGACAAAGTGTGCGGTGCGGATGCCATTTTGTTTCAGACGGGCGTGCCAGCGGCAGATTTGAAATCAGGGGCATCCACGCCGATGAAGAGATCCGGCGGGTCGGTGCGAAAATGGTTGTAGAGACGGCGGCGCATCGCCAGCAAGGCGGGCAGATTGTTTCAGCACCTCGACCAAGCCCCATCACCGGTTCGATACGAGCCAGAGGCTGGGCTAACCGGCACGCCTCCATCTGCGGCCCGGTCACGCACTTCGAAGCGCAGCCCCGGACGTTTCGCCTGCAGTGCCTCGATAAGAGAGGCTGCGAGGATGTCGCCCGAGACACTCGTTGGCGACGATGCCAATACGTATCATCAGCGGATGATGCCGCGTCCGCTGTCGTGCAGAAAATCGACCATCAGATCACACCTCTGGTGTCTCTGCGGCGATCACCCGCAGGTCGTCGAGCGCACTGTTCGAGACGCTGATTCGACATGTAGATCGCCTTGTAAGCGCGCTTGATCTGCTGCATCGCTGTCTCGGAGAAGTCGCGTCGACGCAGCCCTTCGCGATTGATGCCCGTGGGGTTTGGCGGGTTGGCCCGAGACCATCAGGTAGGGCAGCACATCCTTGCTGATCGCCGAGCCCATGGCACAGAAGCTGTGGGGCGCCGATGCGGCAGAACTGGTGCACGATAGTGAAACCGCCGAGGATGGCGTAGTCGTCGATAATCACATGGCCACCCAGGGAGGCGGCATTGGCCATGATCACGTTGTCCCCCAGCTGACAGTCGTGGGCGACATGAGTGTAGGCCATCAGCAGGTTGTCGTTGCCGATGCGGGTGGTCGCTGTATCCTGCAGCGTGCCGCGGTTGATGGTGGTGAATTCGCGGATCACGTTGCGATCACCAATCTCCAGCCAGGTCTCTTCGCCGGCGTACTTTTTATCCTGGGGATCTTCACCGACCGAGGCGAACTGGAAGATGCTGTTGTCCTGGCCGATGCGGGCCAGGCCCTTTGATCA
>AASF01001994.1 GCA_000168735.1 Candidatus Endoriftia persephone str. Hot96_1+Hot96_2
GTGCCGAGCCTGGCACCGTGATCAACGGCGAGCCCAAGGAGGACTTCGGTGGCGGTCACCCCGATCCAAACCTGGCCCATGCCAAAGAGATCGTGAAGCTCACCAGCGGCATCAACGCCATCGATTTTGCCGCCGCCTCCGACGGTGACGGCGACCGCAACATGATCCTCGGCCGCAACTTCTTCGTCACCCCTAGCGACAGCCTGGCGGTGATGGCGGCCAACGCCCACCTGATCAAGGGTTACAAAAGCGGCATCAGCGGCGTCGCCCGCTCAATGCCCACCAGCCAGGCCGCCGACCGGGTCTGCCGACGCCCTCGGCCTGGAGTGCTACGAGACCCCCACCGGGCTGGAAGTTCTTCGGCAACCTGCTCGACGCCCGTAAGATCACCCTGTGCGGCGAGGAGAGCTTCGGCACCGGCTCCGACCATGTGCGCGAGAAAGATGGCTTGTGGGCATGTGCTGTTTTGGCTCAACCTGCTGGCGGTGCGCCAGGAGTCAGTAGAGCAGATCGTGCGCGACCACTGGCGTAAGTTCGGCCGTAATTTCTACACCCGCTACGACTACGAGGCGGTGGACAAGGCCGACGCCGAGGGGCTGATGGAGCACCTGCGCAGCCGCCTCAGCGCACTGCCCGGCAGCCAGTTCGGCAACTACACAGTCGACTACGCCGACGACTTCGCCTACACCGATCCGGTAGATGGCAGCATCTCGAAAAACCCAGCGCATCCGCATCGGCTTCAGCGGTGGCTCACGTATCGTCTACCGCCTCTCCGGCACCGGCACCGTCGGCGCCACCCTGCGCGTATACTTGGAGGCCTACGAGCCCGATCCTGACAAGCAACACCCTGGAGACCGCCAAGGTGATGCAGCCGCTGGTACAGATCGCCACCGAACTAGCCGAGATCGAGGCCCGTACCGGCCGCAGCGAACCAACCGTTATCACCTGATCCGATTCGCACTACCCACCCTGTAGGAGCGCTGCTCGCGGCGCGCAAAGATTGGCTCATCAACCAATTCGCGCCGCCAGCGGCGCTCCTAACGCCGAGATCTAGACAGAGCCGATTGATGAGCGACGAAACGGACACCCTGCTGCACTTTTTAGAACGGCTGCAGCGCCGTGCGGAGGGGTTGGCCGACAGCAATCCAGAGAGCCCCTTCGCCGATCCGCTCAACTTCGCCATCAGCCTGCTGCGGCGCAGCGGCAACCGCCCCACAATTACCGGCCTGCCGCCCCAGCTGGCGGTGATCGGGCCCCACCCAGTCGGGCAAGAGCAGTCTGGTGAATCTGCTGCTCGGTCAGAGCGCCGCTGAAGCGAGCCCGCTGGCGGGCTTCACCCAGCATCCGCAGGGCTTCAGCACTACCACGCTGAGCAGCGAGCAGCGCACCGCCATCACCGTCCAGTTCCCCGACTGGCGGCTGGCCAACAACCATCCCCCCGGCGAAGCAGACGACTACTCCACTGTGCCGGCTCGATTCCGGCTCCGGGCAACAAGCCGCCCCGCTGCTGATCTGGGACAGCCCCGACTTCGACGTCGGTCAGCGCACGCCACTACCGCCACCGCATCCCCACCCTCTGCGCCGACGGCGCGATGCGATCCTGCTGGTGGTGAGCCGCCGAGAAGTATGCTGATCAGTCAGTATGGCGGCTGCTGCGGCTGATCGCCCCGGTGGGCCTGCCGCTGGTGATCTGCCTCAACAAGACCAGCAACGAGGAGGCCAGGATCCTCACCCAGACCCTGGCAGAGCGGCTGCAGCAGGAGTCGATCACCTATCTCGGGGAGAGTCGCCCTCCCCTACCTCCCTGGAGGGCGAGGCCAACCCTCGCCGACACTCCCGAGGCGGAGGCGCTGCGCCGCACGGTGACGGCGGCCATCGAACAGCACACTGGCACCATCCCTCAGGCGCGGCTCGCCGAGCTGCTGCAGCACTACTGGCCGGCCTGGAGCAAACCGCTGCAGGAAGAGCACAGCGCCGCTCAACAATGGGCAACGGCCATCGACAACGGCATCGCCGAGGCGTTGGGCGATCTACCAGCGCGACTACCTGGAGCACTCCAACTACGAAGAGACCTTCCAGCGCGCCATCGCCGAGCTGCTGCAGCTGCTGGAGATCCCCGGTCTGGCCCCGGTTTTAAGCCGCGCACGCCACTACCTGAGCTGGCCGGCACGCCAGTTGGGGAAGCTGATCCAGACAGACAAGGGCGACGGCAACGAAACTGGGCATGAGGCCCAGGTGCTGAACGACGCGGTCCGCCACCTGCTGCTCTCGCTACAGCAACAGCTGGGCGAACAGGCCAGCCAGTCCGGCACTCCCAGCAATCTCTGGTGGAGCCAGCTCGGCGTCGCACTGGCTACAACAGCAGACAGCCCTCAGCCAACAGGCCGCTGACGCCATCCAGGCCCACCAAGCACGCCTTCGAACCGGAGATCCGCCAGGCCGGTGAGCAGCTCTATCAGCATCTGCAACACCACCCCGGCAAGCTGACACAGCCTGCGCGCCACCCGCGCCACCCTGGATGCAGCAGGGCATCGCACTTCGCGCTGAAGACCGGCAGGTATCGGCATCAGTGACCTGCTATTCGCACCCGGCGATGCTCGCCTTCACACTCCAGCCTGGCGGAGAGCGCCGCAGGCCACTACATGCACACTATCCGTGAGCAGCTCATAGGCCCGCCAGCGGCTGGCAGTGGAGAGCCGGGATTTTTGATCAGGCGCTGGGCAAGCAGCTACGGCAACTGGCCCAGCAGATGCCCTGTGAGGGCTTGTTTCAGATCAATGCCGGGGAGCTCGCCCAGGCAACCGACGCACTCAAAAAACTCACCTCATGAGCGACACATTTCAACAACAGTTTCAGGCCCTCAGAGAATGGACAGACAGCGCCAGGCAGAGCGGCTGGATCCCAGCCCAGGCGCAGCAACAACTAGCGCAGATCGAACAGCAGCAGGCAGATGATCTGTTCACCAATAGCCGCGAACGACCGCTGATCGTCGCTTTCTTCGGTGGCACCGGGGTCGGCAAAAGCAGCCTGCTAAACCGGCTGGCGCAGCAGCAGATCGCCCGGGTCGGGGTGCAGCGCCCCACTTCTCAGGAGGTCACCCTCTATCTGCATCAAGACTTCCCGCTGGCACAGCTGCCCGCTGAGCTGCCTCTCGAAGAGACCGTCACCGCCTATCATCAGAACGACCGGCGCAGGCTGGTGGCCTGGCTCGACCTGCCCGATATCGACAGCATCGAGCAGCGTCACCGGGCGCTGGTGGAAGCCTGGCTTCCCTACGTCGATTGGATGGTCTATGTGGTCAGCCCGGATCGCTACCACGACGACCTGGGCTGGCGTTTCCTGCAGCAACGCGGCCAACACCACGCCTGGCTGTTTGTGATCAACCATTGCGATCAGGGCGCACCGCAGCAGCTCGCATGACTTCCGCCGGCGGGTGCGAGCGCGAAGGGCTTCAGCGATCCTGGCCATCCTGCGCACCAGCCTGCACTGTCACGGCAGGGGGGAGGATGACTTCCCGCAACTGGAAGCAACCATCAACCGTGCCATCGAAACCTACGGTCTAGAGCTGTTCAAACGCCTGGGCCTGCAGGCGCGGGAGGCGGAACTGCAGGCCTTCGCCGGGCAGATGCGCCAACAGCTCAGTCGCCACGACCTGGCGCAGATCCAGGCCGGCTTCCTTGCCATCAGCCAGCAGCGCCTTGAACAACTCACCCAGGAGATGGCGTTGAGTGCCGAGGCGCTGATCCGCCCGTTGCAGAACGCCGAACAGCAAGAGCGCTTCTGGCGGCTCGACAGCGCGCCAGCCCCCATCCCCCCAGAACCTGCCGCCTGGCAGTCGGTAATCTGGTCACAACACAATG
>AASF01001993.1 GCA_000168735.1 Candidatus Endoriftia persephone str. Hot96_1+Hot96_2
CCAGAGAGTTGCCCGGTCTGGTCGTTGAAGCTGGCCCAGGAGGGCAGGTTGGTGATTCTGAAGCTGAGTGCATCGCCATCCGGATCGCTGGCGCTGGGGGTAAAACTGTAGTTGCTGTTTTCTGCCACGCTGGAACTCGGGCTGCCGGAGATCGATGGCGCGCTGTTGCTGTTGCCACCAGAGGATGAGCCGTCGGTTACCTCGATGTTGAATACGATGTCGGCCATTTGCATGGCCGTCGAAGACGCCGATGCGCACGTTCTGGTAGAGGCCCAGATCATTGGAGCTGGGGGTGCCGGTTATGGTGCCGTTTTCGGGGGCAAAGACAGCCCAGGATGGCAGGTTGGTGACATTGAAACTGAGTTGATCACCATCCGCATCGCTGGCGGTAGGGGTGAAGTTGAAAGTGGAATTCACCGCTACGCTGCTGACCGGTGTGCCGGAGATCAGCGGTGCCCGGTTGGGCCCGGTGCCCTGATTACCTGCCTGGATGATGCCGCCAAGCCGGTACCTCCTGTAGATAGCGAGTGGAACCCACGAGTGAGGAGAAATCGTTGCTGACCGTATCGGGCAGAACCTGATCTACTGCTGTTGGGGTAACATTGCCGGAGAGCCGGTCGAGTGCATCGGCGAGGGCGGTCAGATTAGCGCTGTTGTCTACTTGGCGGGCGGCTGCCACCGAGCGGCGCGCCTGCTCGATCATGCGGCGGTTGATGCGTACATCTCCGGTCCGTTGGGTAACGGCGGGGGCGGTGGTCTGGATGGCACCGTCGAGAGCCGTGCTGGCGTCGACGTTATTGACCTTCAGACGGTTGTGCATCGCTTCGTAGAGCACCTCGCTGGAGATTACGTGCAGCAGGGCGGCATAGCGCTGGCTGGCAGCATGCGTCACCTTCACCGTCGAGGCTGCCATCCACCAGATCGTCGGCGAGAGCATCCATCACTTCATCCTACGGTTACATTGCTGCTCAGCGCGTTGTCGCGTACCCGTCGTAGAGCCTCCGCCAGGGTCTCACTTGATTTGATCATCATCGGCAGATTGTTGTTGGTCAGTGAAGCGGTGATCGGGTCCGCCATCAGGGGCGGGATCGAAACCGAAGTTAAGCAGTTCGATGACGGTGTCCCTGGCATTACTGACATTGCTGCTGGTGAGGCCGCCCTTGGCACGAGCCAGCTTGACGATCATGCTCGAATGGGGGTTGAGGTTAGCGTTCGACTGGGAGGCGTTGACGACCGTCGATTCCAGCTGGAAGTCCGGTGCCATGCCAGTCACCAGGTCGATGCCGCCTTCCGCTTCGATGGTGAGAGGGAAGGCGTTGGTGGGCACGCTGACATCAAACGAGTAACGTGCCATGCCATCTGAAGTGGTGGTGGCGAGGATGTTGTTGGAGGCGTCCCGCAGACGTACGGTTGCGTTAATAATGGGGCCGTCCCCCACGCTGCCACCGATGTTCAGTTGGGTGGTCTGTTCGCTGCCGCCACCGCTGTCGCCGATCGCCGGGGCAGTGCTGCTGTCACTACCGCCGCAGCCAGCCAGCAGCAGTGCGCTCAGCAGGGTGGGGATAAAAATTCGATTGATGCTAGGTGCGTACATGGTGGCACTCCGGTATGCGACTCAGTTGGTGCAAAGGTACGGAATCGGTGTAAAGAATTCCGACATCTGTGTCACATAGCACGGCTGAAAATTATGGATCTGAAGATCGCTGGTGTGAATCGTGGGCTGCTTCTCATTAAGAGTGCGGTTTTTTTCACACCAATTGGGAAATGAAATCTTGTTGGCAAATGGTGAGGATTGGTCGGCAAAAGTGGTGATGTGAGCTGGCTCTCATCTGAAGTATCACTTTTGGCATCGATTGAGATTGGCCACTCCAGGAGTGCTGCTGGTTCAGAATTCGATACTCTGCTCCACCTTGGTACCCGGCGTGGGGCAGAGTCAGGTCGGGAGGTGTTTCGCGGGGTTGCGTCGGAGGTGATGAGATTATTCTGGTCGCTCCAGAGGCGGTGTCTCTTTGATGTAGAGATCCTGTTTGCTGTAGGGGATCTCGATCCCCTCCCGGTTGAAGCCATTGTAGATGGCGGTCAGCAGACGGTCGACGGCCTGGCCGCGCAGCCCTCGGCTCATCGACCCAGCAAAGTAGTTCGAAGTCGAGGCTGGAGCCGCCCCAGGGCGCGAAATGCGTACCCCGGGGTGCAGGGTCTGAGCAGATCAGTGAATCCTGTTCGGCGATGCTGGTGAGCAGCTGGCGCACCTGCTCCACATCAGATCCATAGGCGGCTCCTACTGGCACCCGGATGCGATATTTCGGGTGAGGGCCGCCGCTTTCATTGATCACCTTAGCGTTGCCCATTATCGAGTTGGGGATGGTCAACTCCACATCATCGCGGGTCAGCATGCGGGTGCTGCGGATACCGATATGGGTAACCGCGCCCCGTTCGCCGCTGTCGAGCACGATATAGTCACCGATCTTATAAGGGCTGTCGGCGAGGATCAGCACCCCGGAGAAGAGGTTGGCTAGGGTGTCTTTGGCGGCGAAACCGACTGCGATGCCGACGATGCCGGCAGAGGCGAGCCAGGCGCTCATATCGATGCCCCAGGAGATGAAGATAAGGTAGAGCGCGATCGCAATGATCAGCAGTACCATCAGATTTTCGAACAGCGGCAGGGTTTGTGCTTGGATGTAGTTGAAGCGATGCGGATCGGCGGCGAGTGCCTGCAGGCCTGAGCGGGAGAGGCTGATGGCGAAGCGCATCCAGACGAAGATGCCGATAGTTTGCAGCAGCGCGATAGTCAGATGTTGGCTTGGTTCGCTGAGCGGCAGAAGATGTACCGCGATGGAGAAACCGGTCATCAGGATGGTGTAGAAGAGCGGTGTCTTGAGAGCGTCGACCAGAGCGTCGTCGAACTGGGCGCGGGTCAGTCCGGCGAGGCGCTTGAGGATACCCAGCAGGATCCAACTGATGCCCTTCGCCAGCAGTCAGAGTGACGATAACAACCAGTAAGGACTGCAGATAGGGTTTGATCTGGGAAACTGGGCCAGCAGTGGCAGAACTTTGGCTTCAATCGACTCCATTGCGATCCTCTGCACTGTCAATAGGGATTGCAGAGGATTCTACCCCCTTGCGGGGGTTGTGAGGCATGGAAAATCTAAAGTTGGACTCAGCTTAGCAATTGAATAGGCGCTCGATAGCGTCCAGTCCATCCTGCACGATCTCATCCAGCTCCTGGGGATCATCATCGTGCTCGTATGCGAGCATTGAGTAGGCGGCGAGGGATTATAGGCCCAGCGCGATCTTGCTGACATCTGCGAGATTGAGGTCCGTGTTGGCCCTCAGGCTGCATTCTTCGCTCATGATACTGCCTCCGCGAATAATGGTAGGAGGCGTTATTGTTTACTGGGTCAGCCGCCAGGCTGTCAAAAGTGAGAGTTGCCTTGGATTGATCCTGGTCAACCAATTGCTGCTGTCTTGTGATCCCGGTTCGCTCCAGCGCTACAGAGTTTGTGCTGTCACATCCACATAGAGACGGATCTTCTGTCCCGGCTGTAGATATTTTTCCGGTAGCTTATTCCACTTCCTGAGATCAGCCACGCTGACCCGGAAACGCTTTGCAATACGTGCCAGCGAGTCGCCGCGCCGGACCTTGTAGGCGTCTTGCTGCGCGTTCGCTGGGTTGAGTGGTG
>AASF01001992.1 GCA_000168735.1 Candidatus Endoriftia persephone str. Hot96_1+Hot96_2
TTGAGTACCCCAAGCCCCCATTTCCTCAGTAACGGATGGTTTATCTGGCGTCCACCTTCAGGTGTCATTGGGGCCTCAAAAAGATTGCAGCGCCACAGCCAATAGTGCGTTGAATCACCCAGAATTACCGCTGGCAACGCATCACTCTGGTTGTCACCTATTCAGATTAAAAAGGGAAAACACCATGTCAGACAAGGCCACCCTCACCCTTGACGGGGAGCAGTATGATCTGCCTCTGGTGATAGGTTCAGAAGATGAACCGTCCATCGATATCAGCAGCCTGCGCGCCCGCACCGGATACATCACCCTCGACACAGGCTACGCCAACACCGGCAGTTGCCAGAGTTCGATCACCTATATCGATGGCGAGAAGGGCATTCTGCGCTACCGGGGCATCCCCATCGAGCAGTTTGCCAACGGCCCGAACTTTATTGAGGTGGTCTGGCTACTGGATCTGCGCCCATCTGCCGACCACCGGAGGAATACACTGACTTTGCCCGAGATCTTACCCTGCCACGCCAACCTCGACGAGGGCATGAAGAGCCACTTCGATAGCTTCCCCCGCACGGCCCCGCCGATGGCGGTGCTCTCCTCCATGATCAACACCCTCTCCTGCTTCCACCCTGAGCTTCTGGAGCTAGAGGACACCGAGCAGTTCCGCATGGCGGCGGCTCGGTTGATCAGCAAGATCCGAACCATTGCCGCCTACGCCTATCGCCATTCAACCGGCCAGCCTTACATCTACCCCGATCCACACCAGCGCTATGTGCATAATTTTCTGCACATGATGTTTTCCCAGCCCTACGACCAGTATGTCTGCGACGATCTGGTGCGTGACGCACTCAATCTGATCCTGATCCTGCATGCCGATCACGAACAGAACTGCTCTACCTCAACAGTGCGTATGGTCGCCTCCAGCGGGTGCCAACCTGTTCACCTCCTGCTCTGCCGGCGTCGGCGCACTCTGGGGCCCACTGCACGGCGGTGCCAACGTGGCGGTCATGAACATGCTGGAGGAGATCCACAAAGGCAACATGACCCCGGAGGCGTATGTAAATCTCGCCAAGGATAAGGAGAGCCGGCGTGCGCCTGATGGGGTTTGGCCACCGGGTCTACAAGGATTTCGATCCACGCGCCAAGGTGCTCAGGGAGGTGGCGGAACGGTTGTTCTCCCAGCCAGGAAAGAAGGATCCACTGCTCGATATTGCTCGTAAACTCGAGGAGATAGCCCTGCCAGGATCCCTACTTCATCGAGCGTAAACTCTATCCCAATGTAGACTTCTACAGCGGTATCATCCTGCGCCACCATCGGCATCCCTACCAGCATGTTTACAGTAATATTTGCGATGGGGCGTCTGCCGGGGCTGGATCGCCCACTGGTGGGAGCAACGGCGCGACGCCAACAGCCGCATCTCACGTCCACGGCAGATCTATACCGGGAATGGCCTGACCGACTATGTGGAGATGCCCAGTCGCAAAATCTGACCTATCAGATTAGGAGCGCCGCAAACGGCGCTCTTAGTCGCTTCATGATGTTGCCCTAGGAAGCAGATAGCGCCCCCACGGGAGTGCTAAGCGGACCTTTGATGGAGGCAACAAACTCTTTCAGCGCCTTGAAGGTCTCCTCCGGCAAATCTTCAAGGTTATCCAGCGCAATGCCGGGGCAGGATTCAGCTGCCCAAAGTCAACAAAAGCTATGCAACACGCCCGAACCTATCTAAGATTGCCATCGTTTACATGAGAACAGATAGGCTCTCACTGACTTATAACGCATGCCTCCTATGCTCATGCTCGGAAGACCACAGAGCCTGTTGTACCGGATAAATGGCACTACTGTTCTTCTATCTCTTTCTGGCCCCTCTTCGTCTCCTTCCTATGCTCCATTCTTGAAGCGGTTCTGCTTTCAATCACACCCAGCTACATCGGTTCACTGGACGACAGTACTCCGCATAAAAAACCTCTGCTGAGGCTTAAAAGCAATATCGATAACGCCATCTCATCCATCCTGACCCTCAACACCATCGCCCACACCATGGGGGCTGCCGGTGTCGGTGCCGAAGCAGCCCAAATCTTCGGTATCCAGTGGCAAAGCCTGATCGCTGTTATCCTCACACTGCTGATCCTCTACCTCTCCGAGATCATCCCAAAAACCATCGGTGCAACCTATTGGAGAGAACTGGCGAAGCCCACCACCTATATCATCGCGTTTCTCATCAAGGCGATGGCCCCGCTGTTGTGGTTGTCGGGCCAGATTACCCAGCGTATTCAGAAACCAGAGAGTAACGGCCTGACCCGGGAAGAGATCTCAGCGATGGCTGAGATCGGTGAGCAGAGCGGGATTCTGGAAGAACATGAGAGTCAGCTGATCGAGAACCTACTCTCTCTCAAGCAAGTTGCGGTTAAGCGATATCCTGACACCCCGCAGCGTGGTATTCCGCCTCGACGCCGACCGCAACATCGAATAAGGGC
>AASF01001991.1 GCA_000168735.1 Candidatus Endoriftia persephone str. Hot96_1+Hot96_2
GATCCGGTTTCGCGCTCCACCTCGCGTTTGCTGATGTATCGGGTCGATTACGACTGGTACCGGTTGATGGATGTGATCCTGGCCGGCAAGAAAGACGCGGCCAAGGGCTCGCAAAGAGCTGCGTGAGAGCCTGATCGCCACCTCTCAGGTGTTTGCCGCCAAGGCGTTCTTCATGAGTGACGATTTCACTCTGGTGGATTGCTTGATCGCTCCACTACTGTGGCGTTTGCCGGTGCTTGGTGTCGATATCCCTGCTTCGGCCAAGGGCCTGCATGAGTATGCCTCGCGCCTGTTTGCGCGTGAGTCGTTCACCCAGAGCCTCTCTGAGGCGGAACGCGAGATGCGGGGCTGACAAGTTACTGATGACCTCGAACCGTCCCTATCTGATACGTGCCCTCTACGAGTGGCTGGTGGACAATGCTCTGACCCCCTATCTGCTGGTAGATGCCGATCATGAGGCGGTGGAGGTGCCACAGCAGTTTGTCAGCGAAGGCCGGATCGTGCTCAACATCGCTCCAGATGCGGTGGTGGGCCTAGAGCTGGGCAACGAGTGGATCAGCTTCAGCGCCCGTTTCGCCGGTCATCCCGCAAGCGATTCTTGTGCCGCCGGGCTGCGGTGCTGGGTATCTATGCCAAGGAGAATGGCCAGGGCATGCTGTTTCCAGAAGAACTGGAGCAGGAGCAGGAGCAGAAGGCGAATGCGGATGATAAGCCGGAGCCTCCCAAGCCGGGCAAACGGCCTGCTTTGAAGGTTATCAAATAGCGCCTGTTTAGAACCGTCGTTAATTCAATTTGTGTGGACCACCTCCTCAGGGGAGGGCGATTCGGCAAAGTTCTGTCGTTGAAGCGTGCTTATCATGGAAAAAGTCCGAGTGAGCATAGATATCGATAAAGGCAGGGGTTCAGTCCGCAAAAAACGCAGATGAACGCAAATAAAAGCCCGTTGGTCAACGGGCTGAAGTGACGTAACTGGATTTGCACAATAGTCGCGTTGTTTGCGGATTATTGCTTTTAGCTGGTCATCAGCGGTCAATGCAATGGTTCGGAATGGGGCGTCTCGGGTATCTCGATCTGCAGCAGTTCGGTGTGGCTGCCAAGCATGATGATATAGCCGGTGAGGCGCCCGCTGCCCTCCCAGGCTGTAGTCGAATTCGTAGAGGCGACGGAACTTGAGGCCGCTGCGCAGCCAGCGCAGGCGGAGTCGACGCAGGGCCACGGTCTGGTCGAGGAACTGCACGTCGTGTGATTCGCAGGCACGCTTGCTGATCCGAGTGGCGATCTCCCGCACCTGCAGGCTGTCGCGCCAGAACCAGATTAGCAGCAGGATCAGTAGCAGCAGATTCAGGGTGGTAAAAGACATGCGGGGAGCCTTGTTGTGGGTCGGATCCAGATTTGTACAGGGTGACATCACCCAGCTTGAAGTGGACGCCATCGTGAATGCGGCAAATAGTTCGCTGTTGGGCGGTGGTGGAGTGGACGGAGCGATACATCGTGCAGCGGGTCCCGAGCTTGTTGGCCGCCTGCCGGCCTTTGGGCGGCTGTCCTACCGGCGAGGCACGCATCACCCCAGGGGTTTCAGCTGCCGGCCAGGTGGGTGATACACACCGTCGGCCCGGTATGGCGTGGCGGAGATCAGGGCGAGCCGGAGCGCCTGCAGGCCTGCTACCAAAATTCTCTGCAACTTGCTCGCGAGTATGAGGTGCGGACGATTGGCCTTTCCGGCCATCAGCACCGGCGTCTACGGTTACCCGAAACAGGCAGCGACCAAAATCGCACTGGAGGCGATGAGAGGAGGGGTGAACGATTTCGAGCGAATCATCGCCTGTTGTTTTAGTAGCTCTGACGTAGGCCGCTATGTCCGGCTCTGCTCGGAATGTGAAGTGGAGAAAGAGTGATGTTTGCCCTGGCTTGACCGGATTCCCCTGCACATGATCGTCCTGCCAGCGTTGCTGCTCGGTTTCGCACCTTTTGTGCCCGAGCCCCACCTGTGGGAAAAGCTCAAGATGTTGGCGGCGGGCAGCCTGACCCGCCCCATCGATATCTTCGATCTCTGTATGCATGGGACGCCTGCGCTGTTACTGGTGATCAAGCTGCTGCGTGGTGAGCGGGGCTGAACGCTTTGTAGCAGGATTAAAACAGCTCGATATCAGCGCGCTTTGTTTGACTCTTCTGCGTCGGCTCAGGTAGAGGCGCAAGTCGGGCTTGTTGCGGACTGCTCTCCTGGGGGGGCGATTCCTCCGGTGTAAGCAGAAACTGCTTTACCAAGTCCTGCAGTTGAGCGGCCATGATGGTGAATTCGTTGCTCGATAGCGAGGCTGTGTTGGCGGTGTCTGCGGTCTGCTGGGCGATCTGATTGATGTTGGCGGCTCGGTTGCGGGATCGAGTCGGGAGTTGGGCGTGTCTGGTCTTCGGTGAGGTGGGCGATCCCTTCGTTCATCTCGGTGATGGTGGTCACTGATTTGGTGATCGACTGCAGCGCTTCACCGGCGGTAACGGCCATTTCAACACTCTCCTGGGATTTCTCGGCGCCGCGGCTTCATCGTCTCCACCGCCTCTCTTGATCCGCGTTGCAGGGATTCAACCTTGCGCTGGATCTCATCGGTTTCGGCATGAATTCGCTCAGAAAGGGTGCGCACCTCGTCGGCCACCACCGCGAATCCACGACCATGCTCGCCGGCACGGGCGGCCTCGATGGCGGCATTCAGTGCCAGTAGGTTGGTCTGCTCAGAGACGGTTCTGATGATGGCGATGACGGTACCTATCGACTCGCTGTCCGCCTCGACTCGTTGGATCACGGTGGTGGCGCCATTGACTTCGCTGGCCAGCTCCTGGATTGAGGCGACGGCCTTTTCCACGATCTCCCAGCCGGCGTTTGCATCTTCACTTGCTTGGTGGGCGGCCTGGGCTGCAGCAGCAGCATTGGTTGCCACCTGCTCTGCGGCGGCGGAGAGTTCGTTGATGGCGCTGCTGACATCGCTGATATTGCTCTGCTGTTCGGATGCCTGTGTCTTGCTCCGTTGGGTGGCGAGATTCATCCGCTTCGACTCCTCGGCGAGGGAGTTTGATGAGACGATAACCAGGTCGATCACACACTTGATCTTTTCGACAAATTGGTTAAATCCGCCTGCGAGTGCGGCGATCTCGTCCTTGCCGCTATCGTCCAGACGTTGTGCCAGGTTGCCACTCCTGGCGACATCGAGCATCGCATGGACTGCCTGGTTGACCGGATCAGTGATC